>JAEEWY010000187.1 GCA_016291275.1 Methanobrevibacter sp.
CATTTGAATCCATCCATAATATGATGCGCCTCATCCTTAAATCCAGTTATATAGAATGTAGCTGCAATCGCTTCATTAGTTGATAATACGCATGGCTTTCCGAAATTAACTGGATTTGCAGCGATTAAAAAAGGAAGAGATCTGTGATATTTTGATAAGCTGAAGAAACTTGCTGACTTAGAAACCTTATTCCAGGAACAGTCAAGCCCTACAACACCCTTGTTTTCAACAAGTGGCCTGTCTTCATAGGAAACTGCCTTTTCGGAAAAGGGATTCAAGACAACTGCACCACGTGGAATCTGATGTATCTTATAGACTATCTTGCATTTTCCTTGCTTTTCCATCTTAAATGCAGTGCATTTCCTTTTATCACATTCATTTGCATGAAAAACAGTTACTTTCATAAATATCACTTAAATTGATCTTTCATTAAAAAAAGAAAAAATAACAGAATAAATGTATTCTGCCATATCTTATATAATTTTCTCATTACATTATCCTTGAGTTGGATCAATGGTACCATTGAAAATACCGTCAAGATATTCCCTATTGAATTTGAACTCCTCATCTGACATACCCATTAAATCAGCCATTTTAGGAGCTTTTTTAGCATCCTTAAACTGGATGCTTTCAACTAAAGGACCTATATAGTCTTTATACAATGGACAGAACAAAGTACCGTCACATTCAGTTTTGTTTTCATAAGCCATTATATTGATTGTATAAGCAGTTCCATTGATGTCCGCTTCACAGATATAAACGTTTATTGTATTGTTTGTATCATTTCCAGATGTTTTATTGTCAGTCACATTGCTGTTTGGAACAGCTTGTGAATAGAATATTTTCCAAGGCTGACCATTGTAGTTTCTTATTTCTGGAGCGCCTAATCCCTGCAATTGATAAACATCAGTGATAAAGTCCCCATCCTTTACGCATGACATATTGTAGGTTATGTTATGTTCCTTGTCTTCATAGGAATCGGTCCAACCTTTGGTTAAATTATCTTCACTAACGTTATTTTGAGTCACATCACCAGTGAATGTACCAGACATAAACTTATTGTCAAAGTCTGTTGTAGGACCTCCGAATAAGTCCATTCCAAACAATTCAAATGCTGAAACAGCACCTAATGAACTGATTACAATTGCCAATACTGCAATAGCAATAATGGCTGTTTTTTTACTGTTCATAGTTTTCCTCCTAATATAATTAAAAGATTAAGAATCAGCCAAAGTAAAGTTAGGCCTAAATTTAGAGCTTCTCTTTAAATTCTTAAGCTCTACCCTAGTAGGACATTTGTATTCCTCTAGCATAAGAATCTTATAATCGTAATCAACAGGCAAGGAATCATCCTTACCATCAATAAGTCCTCTGAAATTTGCGCCTACCCAACCTGTTCCACCTATATCATAGTTTATTCTATCAATAGGATTAAAATCTTCAAAGAACATCTCTAATTCAATTGTTCTTTCCATAGGAGCTTTGTAATGGATTGCCATAACCTTATTGGAATTCATTCTGATTTTTATGAATTTCTGGTCCATTTTCAATTCGTCCCCTTCTCTTACTTTCTTAATGGTAAAAAATGGATTTATATCACTTTCCGGCATGTTTTCACCTCATTTTATGTTTTCTTCTTTTTATAATCGAATAATCTATTATTTAAACTTAAACGTTTTCTTCTTCTTTTTTATAATCGTAATAACCTATTGTCTCAAGAACCTTTGAAATGTCCACCTTTGTTTCAAAGCATCCTGAGGTGGATAAAAGAACTCCTTGAGGAGCGAAATCTGACAATGCCATCATTGTCTGATTCAAGTCCACATGACAAGCCACTCCTACTACAGACTTGAACTTGTTCTGCTGAATGATCTTCTTCACAAAGCTGGATCCAGGTACAATGAATACCCTGTATCCCATCGGTTCTGCCTTTTCCTTGATGACACCAATTGCACATTTTCCACAGTATGTGCATTGAACACCTGTTTCCTTTAGGCTGGCTTCACAATGAGCAGACCTAAGGCAATGTGGCAATACAATAATCTTGTCTTCAGGTGGTATCTTTTCGAATTTAGCCTTATTGACCTTGTTTCTCACTTCGATTCCAATATTGTCAACCAAGGAATCATCAAGACCTAAAAGGTTTGCAAAACTCTTCAATGGAGAATAAAACACATTTACAATAAATATTATAACTGATGGCATTACCAGTTTATTTCTCCTTACTAAAATTATTCCTAAAAGAAGTCCTACAATGAGTATAACCACTATCAGGAATATTAAGAGTACAACTCCTTCACCGATTAATTGGAATGCTTGTTCATGCAATAACATAATTTTCAATTCTATAATTTTTAAATAAATTCATTTAATACTATTTTATTTTATATATATAAAACTTTTTAAAATAAAATTAATAAATAT
>JAEEWY010000188.1 GCA_016291275.1 Methanobrevibacter sp.
AAATGAAAAACAAAAATTATAAAAAATAGACAATAATTTTAAAAAAATAATATTAAAAAAATAATTAAAAAAGAGAAAACAATTAATAAAAATTAATAAAAATTTATTTTAATTTAATTTTAATTTTATTTTAATTTTGCTAATCTCTTTTCAAAGTAAGCTAATTTTTTCTCATTGTCAGCAAACACTTCACATGCTGTTTCCAAGACTCTTACTTCATTGTCATAATCATTTTCCTTTCTATAGAGAACGCATAATCTTTTATATGGAGCATCTTTTGGCTGTTTTGATTCAACATACCTTTCATATTCCTTAATTGCCTTTTTAAGATTTGCCTCTTCCATTTCCTTAATGGTGCTCATTGGAATGACTTTGACAATAGCTTTTCCAGATGCCTTTGCCTTTTTCCTTTTTTCAGCTTTTTTGATTGCCTTATTACAGGATTTCTTAAAGTCCTTGTCCTCTTCATTCTTTCTTGCCTGTTTGATGAGCTTAATGGATTCATCACTTCCTAAATCTCCTAAAGCTTGAACCGCAGCTAATTTAACACCCCAGTCCTCATCTTCAAGACATTTTGCAATGCTATCCAATTCATCTTCCGCTTGGAGTTCACCTAAAGCCCTTACAGCAACTTTTCTAACTCCGAAATCCTCATCATCAAGGGATTCCACGAAATAAGGAATTACCTTTGCATCTTCAGTTTCCTTAAGCGCAAATGCTAAAAACCTTTTATCCTTTCCTTCTGCATTTGCAAACTCTTCAATCAATTTATCTACCGCTACATCACCCATGTTACCTAAGATTTCTGCAGCTTTAAAACGTACTTGAGCATTTTCATCTTTAGTAGCTTGAATCAATGGATCGATAATAGATTCATCATTCACCTTTTCCAAACTTGCTATAGCTGATTTTCTAGTAGCTACATCTTCATCCTTCAATGCTTCAATAGCTTCTTCAATTGATAAATTTCCTACCATATTAAATCCTCATAAAACTAAAATAATTAAAAATAATTCAATAATTAAAATTCTAAAAAACATGAAATTAATTTCAATATTAATTCTTAATTTAATAATATTTAAGTTAAAACTAATATTTAAATTAATTTGAACAAATAAAAACTAAACTATAAAATAAATAAATAACATAAATAAATGGTAACTATTTTAAAATAAAACGCTACACACCAAATAAATTTAAAGATTGATAATATGATAAAAAAACAGACTAAAAGCTATTCAAAAAAGGAAATCTATAAGAATCTCCACCCATATGTGAAGCAGTGGTTTGAGAATAGCTTTGAGGACTTTACACCTGCACAAAAACAAGCGATTCCTGAAATCCACAAAGGAAATAACATACTTGTTTCATCACCAACAGGATCTGGAAAGACATTGACTGCATTCCTATCAGTCATTAATGAACTGACTGAACTTGCAGATAAAGGGGAACTTGAAGATAAGGTTTATTGCATTTACATATCACCTCTAAAGGCATTGGACAATGATATTGAAAGAAACCTTGACCATCCACTTAGGGAAATAGAGAAAATAGCTAAAAAGCCATTGGGAATAAGAAAGGCAGTTAGAACTGGAGACACCACACAATACCAAAGGACAAAGATGTTAAAGTCTCCACCACATATCCTGATTACAACCCCTGAAACATTATCAATCCTGCTTGTTGCACCTAAATTCAGGGAAAAGCTCTCACATGTTAAGTATGTGATTGTTGATGAGATCCATTCATTAGCTGAAAACAAGAGAGGAGTCCACTTAAGCTTATCCCTTGAGAGATTGCAACATCTAATCGGAGGTTTTACAAGGATTGGATTATCCGCTACAGTAAGCCCCCTTGAAGAGGTTGCAAAATTCCTTGTAGGATATGAGTATGGGGTTGAAAGGGACTGTATCCTTGTTGATATCAATTATCTGAAGGAGTTGGACATAGAGGTTATCTCTCCAGTGGATGATATCGTAATAGCTGATGATGAAGATACGAGAATGGCAACTTATGCCTTGATTGATGACTTGGTCATGGAACATAAGACAACATTGATATTTACAAATACACGTAGCGCAACAGAACGTTATGTTTACAACCTTAAGAAGCTTTATGGAGAGCATTTCAACAGCAATAACATTATGGCACACCACTCTTCCCTATCAAAGGAATCAAGATTGGAAACTGAGGAGAAACTAAAGAAAGGTGAGCTTAAGGCTGTTGTATCCTCTACCTCCCTTGAGCTTGGGATAGATATAGGTTACATTGACCTTGTAATACTTATCAACTCACCGAAATCAGTTTCAAGAGCCCTTCAAAGAATCGGTAGAAGCGGTCACAGATTGCATGAAAAGTCCAAGGGAAGAATAATCGTTACAGATAGGGATGAGCTTGTTGAATGTTCT
>JAEEWY010000189.1 GCA_016291275.1 Methanobrevibacter sp.
AAGAATCATAAGAAGTCTTCATTTCATTATACTGAGCTTGAAGTTCATTAAATCTTGATTCGAGATTTGCATAATTCTCCTGTAGATTTTGAAAATCTGTTAAACTGAATTGAACGCCTTCGTCCTTATTTTCGTCCTCTTCAGCGTCTTTTTCTGACTCTTCTTCCTCCTCAGAGCTGGCCGGCGCAGGTTCTTCTTCTTCCTTTGCCTCCTCTTCCTCTGCAGCAGGAACTTCTTCTTGGCCTTCAGCTTCAACAGGCTCTTCCTCAGGAGCGCCAGCAGGAGTATCTTCTTCTTCTTTCTCTTCTGGAAGTTCAGGATCGGTCATTTCGGCAGGCTCCAAAACTTCTTCTTCGGGTTTCTTGATATCTTCCACTGTATTGTCCTCTCCTTTCAGTTTTTTAACTTCTTTCATTAAAGCGTAAATCTTTTTATTAAATTCATCGTCTAATGAAAATTTCGTGATTTGTGCGCCTTCAAAGCAAGGCTCAACGTCGTCACCTAAGATACATAATTTAGAGAATATTGCGTCATTAATAATGAAAAATTCCATACCACTATTATCGTCATATGTCCAAGATCCATCCAAACTTTCTGAATCTAATTCCATAGAGTGGTTATTTCCTTTATCAATAATGCGTTTGGCTTCTGGATATTGTCCAGTCCATAAGTAACCTTCGGTTACCATATAAGTATGAACAGTATCACCATCCAAATAATCTTGGAACCAAACTTGAGCATTCATATCAACAAAACCATAAGGTCTTGTAGTATCTTCAAATTTTAGATTACCATTTGAAATCTTGATGATGCGATTGTGCTCTTCAAAATCCTGATTAGCTTCATTATAAAAACCAACAATAGGACTTCCTGGAAGAGAATTTGCCATATCTCTAGCAACATCTTTTGTAATAATGCTACCATTACGATTTGGCTTATCACCAACATAACAAACTTTAATCTGACACTTGGAAATCAAAGGATTCAAAGGAACCACATTGATTAATTCACAAGGAGTGTTTAATTTAATACTGGTATTCATCCTTTTCCTCCCTTAATTCATGGATTCTTTATTTTTTATAGTTTTATCACTTAATTGGTCAGCTTCCTTACTTGGTCTTCCCGTATTACCTTGATTTTCATTAGATTTTGGTTGACTATTGTTGTCCAAATTCTAATTACCATTTTTTTGAGTCTTTCTATTTCCCAATTCCTGTAATGTCTCTGCATTCATAGTAGAAGACATCAGAGGAGGAATCATAATTTCACTCAAATGTAATACTTCATTTTCAAATAATACGGTATTTAAGATGAAACTCTGACTTTGACCAAGAGCAATCTGAGGCAACATTTTTGAGAAACCAACTTGGGTTTGCTCTTTATATAACTTAGATAATGCTTGATAATTATTTTGCGTAGTATGAAGCATATAAAATCTAAAATTCCATTTCTTTTTATTCACACTACGCTTTTGTGCGATCGTGTCAAATAAATTTTCAAATTGGAGAATTAGATCTCTTAAAGATCCTTCATCTGCAAGAACAGATTTCTCTAATGCTAAATTACCTTCAGTATTAAATATATTCTTTGAACTACCAATTGCATTATATGCAGTACGTTCAGCATTACTCAAAGAATCATCGGTAACAGTTGCATTAGCATCTGAAACATCAATTCCTTCAATATCTGCAAATGTTGTTAAAACATCAACACCAATAGCATTACGCAACATTTCCACAGCATTATTATGAATATCACGCGCTTCATCAACGTCAAAAATTAAATCACCATTTTTATCAAGTGGAAGCTTTTGAACAATAATTTTTAATAATTTTTGAAGTTGTCTTTGACGATCAATTCCTTGGGTCATATCTAAATCAATAAGTGCGGGAATGGCATTAACAAATAATGGCAGTCCACGCAAACCAAAGAAAGAAAATGAAAAAGCACAACCAGGTTCTAATAAATACCAACGACCTTTAGCTTTTACTCCAGCTCCAGCTAAATTAATAGCGGGAACTCCACCAGTAATAATTGGTTCATCTACTGGTAGCTTTCCTTGCTTATATAATAAATAGCCCTCTTTAAATTCTGGTGGGAATAAATCAAGCACTCGCATACGATAGCCTACATCAGGGAATTTAGTGTCGAAATAAGACATATTAAATTCAATGGCAGGAATACCATTAATCTTAAATCTTGAACGACAATATTTCCAAGGCAAATCTTGAATTAAAATTCTATCTTCACCTTCATAGGCATATCCATAGTAAATACCATCTCTAATTACAGAAAGAGCAAATTCGCCACATAACTTTTTCACATGAGATGCATCAAAGAAATTTAATGTTTTAATAAAATCAGCTGTAATTTTATCTTCATTAAT
>JAEEWY010000021.1 GCA_016291275.1 Methanobrevibacter sp.
ATAGCTCCTTCTGTATTGTCCCCTTCCCCGAAACCTCCATGAGATTCCACTGGCAAGATAACACAATCAAGGCCAAGGTTTTCAATTGGCTCCTTTAAGTCTTCACCAATGATCATACTTGCACAAGTTCCTACAATACCCATTAATTTTGGATTGAAGGTATCATAAGCTTCCTGCAAGGTTTCCTGAAGCTTTTCGCCTGCACCTAAGATAAAATCATTTTCGGCCATAGCTGTTGTGACAACTCTAACACCATCACTTTCAAGGAGCCTTCCTGTTCTAAAGCAACAGCCATGTGGCCCATGCATAACAATTACATCTGCATTTAAATCTCTTAAAGTGTAAAGAGAAGCAGCTATTGGACTTGGACGTGGATGCATCATTTTATCACCTTTTAGTGTGTAACAATCTTAATAATATCTCTGTCTTGGAGTTCATAATCACTTGCAATTCTCATGCTTTTTCTTGCATCTACTGCATGCATGAACTTATCACCGATATCAGTGTGGATGATATAAGCAAATTCACGAGGAGTGGAACCTTTAGGTACCAAGAAAGCATCTGGAAGCACATTTCCTTTTTGGTCAGTTAATTTATGCTCATCTCCTACAGGATAGACAACAATCATGTTTAAAAGATCAAATACTGCAGTGTTCAATGCCTTTTGAATACCAGTGCTGCCATAAACATCAAGGATATTGGTTTGGATATATTCCAATGCCTTGATTTGGTTAGCGTTTAATTTGCTTTCATCTATGATTTCAAAACTGCTGTCTCCAGAAATGTATGAAATCAATCCTGCTCTTGTAGCATTCATAAGTGCAAGCTCGGATTCAGCAGATGTTGGAATTACACGAGGATATTTCTCTTGCATTCTTTCAATGTTTTCACGTGCTCCAGGCAAATCTGCCTTGTTTGCAATTACAAGGGAAGGTTTTGCAATATTCAAGAGATTGCGTACAAATTCAATCAAGTCTTCATCTTCCCATTTGCCGTAATTAGGATTTACAGTTCTTAATGCTTCAATTACATCTTCAATTAGGATACCAGTACCGGATAATTGCTCAAAAATGACTTTAGAAAAGTCCAAGTGTTCAGCTTCAACCTTACGGATAAGCCTTACCCAGTTCTTGCTTACGATTCCGTACATCCACATGACGATTTCGTGCTCTAAAAACTCAATGTCTTCCAATGGATCATGTGAACCTGGATCAACAGGGTTTCCTTCAGCATCTGTAGAACCTGAAGCATCAATTACATGAATGAAGACTTTAGCTTGCATCAAGTCATCCAAGAACTTGTTTCCAAGTCCTTTTCCTTCATGAGCTCCTGGAACAAGTCCTGCAACATCTATCAATTCTATAGGGATCAATCTTGTTCCGTCAATGCACTGGGAGTTGTGTGGGTTGCAAGTGACATTCATTTCCTTACATGGGCATTCGCTGATAACATGAGCAACAGCCTTGTTTGCATCAATTGTTGTAAATGGATAGTTTGCCATTTCCACTTGAGATGCAGTAGCTGAATTGAAAAATGAGGATTTTCCTACATTCGGTTTACCTGTAACTGCAATTTGAAGCATAATATCATTCCTAATTATTATAAAATGTAAATAAATTTAATTTTTATTTGATTTTTGTAATTTTTAAAAGATTAAAATTAGTTTCTTTGATTTTTTCAAAAAACTTTAAATTATTATAATTATTATAATACTTTATTATATCTATTTTACAAAGTATAAAAAATTATTTAAAAAATTTAGTGAAATCAAAAAAGAAAGGCAAATATATAGAATACTCAAAGCCAAATCAAATCTGTAAAAAACATTATTTAGGAAAAAAATGAAAAAAATAATCAAAGAATAAAATATGTATTGAGGAAGATGACATGAAAAAATACTCCTGCAGCAATTGTAGAATTCTAAACTGCAAATACCAAAACAAGAAATACCCTGATTTCTGTCCAACAAAAGAATTAACAAGTGAAGAGAAAACTGAAATTGAAAAACTTTACAATGAAGACAACAACAAGGAAATATCACGAATATCTGCTGAAATAGAGGAAGAATTTTACTGCAAATACACAAGAGTGGAAGAGATTATAGAATTTGCCAAAAGACTGAAAATGAAAAAGATAGGAATAGCGGCATGTGTGGGGCTAATGGAGGAAAGCAGAACATTTGCAAAAATTCTAGACAAACATGACTTTGAAGTATATTCTGTGGCATGTAAAGTTGGTGCAATGAAAAAAACAGAAATAACTGGTGTTGATGAAGAAAAAACAGCTGCCACTGGAAATGTAATGTGCAACCCAATACTGCAGGCAAAAATACTAAACAAGGAAAAAACCGACCTTAACGTAATAATGGGATTATGTGTAGGTCATGACAGCCTATTCTATAAATATTCTGATGCCCTATGCACAACACTTGTAACAAAAGACAAGGTACTAGCACACAATCCAGTAGGGGCATTATACCAAACAAACACATATTATAAAAAGTTAATGAACGAGTAAATAATGTTTAATTATAGAAAAATAGCTTATTTGTTCAAACTGAACAGTCCAAAAGTAATAAAAATAAAACGTAATAAAAAAAGAATTAAATAGAAATAAAAAAATTAAATAGAAATAAAAAAGAATAAAAAAAGAAAATAGCTAAATTCATAGCTAAAATTTAAAATCTAAAAGTTTAATTAACCTATGTATCTGAGGTCATCTTGAGCTTGTTGTGGTGCTTGTTGACCCATTGCTCTTTGAAGCATTTCTTGCTCCATTTGTTGAGCTTGGCTAATCATTTCACGGATTTCTTCAGCTTTTGCTTCTAACTCTTCAGTACTTACTTCAAGTTTTACAAGAATAGCTAATTTTTGCAAAATAGCTTCAGCCGCTTCAGCATCAATGAAATAACCAGGAGTTTTACCCATTAAGCAAGCTCCTTTCATTCCTCTGAGTCTACCTAAACCTAAGAATAAACCAGAAGCACCAACGATACCGCCATCAGCAGATCTGATTTCAACATCTGCTTCCTTGAGCATTTCAATACGCTCTTCGTCAGTAGCAGCACCTAAAACACGGCCTTCAGTACCTTCTACAGGTTGACCGGTAGCAAGACCACCTAAAGTGTAAAACTCTTTAGCCCCTTTTGATTCAACGAAGTCAAGGATAGAACCACAGAGTTCGTATTGACCTTCAGGTGCTAAAGCTTGACAATTGCCTACTAAAAATATGAAATCCCTTTCATCTGCACCTGCAGACTTCAAGTAATACATTTCATTTGTCATATCCTCTACAATTCCCCCTTCACCAACAAGAACTTGTGGAGGGAAGTAAGGGGAATAGATTTCTACAAATTTAGTAGCATCAAGTTCATCAATAACATGATCAATTGCTAATTTTCCTACATGACCGATTCCAGGAAGTGCTTCAATAAATATAGGATTGTTTAAACTAACTTCTTCTAATACTTTAAATTGAGTTGTTCTCATAAGATCACCTTTAAGAACATTTTATAATTATAATCAATAATCGTAAATCAATAATTAATGTAAAATCCATAAAAATAGAAAAATAAAAAAATAGAATAATGGTTTTTAAACTAACAATCGCTTGCTAATTAAAAACTTTTTATTCCTTATTAAGCATCTCTTTCTTTAATTGTCTACGATATTTACCATACTTATCCTCAACGGAAAATTTAGGTGGGTAAATCACTTTAAGTTCACCACCGCAATTTGGACATTGGGATTTAAGTGTGTAAATATTACAAACAGGACACTTCTTCATTTTCATTTTCATCTGATTCACTAATTAATTTTCAATTTCACGTAAGAATTCTCCAGTTCCATCTGCATCTTCTACAATAGCAATAGCTTTTTCTGCTGCTTCCTTCAATTGTTTTTCAGCAACCAAATAATCAGTAGAAGTTACAGTGATTCTGTAACGAGGAGCTCCAACACATTGAACTTCAATGTTTTCAGCTTCTGCTGCCATAAGTGCTTTCTTAATAACCTCTACACCATCTGGGTTGTAGTTTTTAATATCCACATAACCGCTGATGTGAACTTCAGGAGGTTGAATGTTCTTCTCAGCAACTTCAGTTATGGCATCAGCCCACTCTTGGCTAATTCCCTCTTCAGTAAGAGTTTCTGCCCCTTCTTCAGAAGCGCTTTCGAATGCACCGTAGATATCTCCAAAGATATCCATAAGTTCATATCCCACTTCATCGTAAGCGGTATCCAAGTCTTTATCTAAAGATTTAGCAGCTAATTCCAAGAATTTTTCAGCTTTTTGTTCAATTTTCCATTGTTGGATTTTTTTAGTCCTTTGGTCTTCTCTGATTCTTTTCAAAGAAGCGTCGACATGACCTTTTTTAGGATTAACTCTTAAAACACGAGCAACAATCTTTTGATTTTCTCTTACATGATCTCGAATATTCTTTACCCAACCAGAAGAAACTTCAGAAATATGAATGAAAGCTTCCTTGCCTGCGTATTCTTCCAAGTTAGCAAATGCACCATAGTTAACAACTTTGTAGACAGTTCCTACAATAAGTTCTCCTTCATCTGGCCATTCTTGACTTTTTCTTACCAATTAAAACACCGAAATAAAAACAGTTAAGATATGGTTAGAATAATTAGAATAATCATCATAACCAATCTTTATTCTAAGATCACATAACAGCCAATTACATTTCGGCTAAAATAGCGTGTTTTGATAGTAATTGGCTATTAATAATTTTAAGCTTATTGTAAAACTTCATCGATGTGAGCCATGATTTTAGCTTTTCCACCACGGGATTTTACAATAGTTTTACCGCAGATGATACATTTTACATCAGAAGCTGCACGATCGAAAATGATTTGTTCGTTATCACAATCTAAACATTTAACTCTTAAAAAGTTTCCTCTTCCATTACTTGCCATACAAATCACCTAGTTAGATACCCATTCAGGTTTTCCTACTCTGAAAGATTTTCTGATGTGGGATTTTCCACATTCTTTACATTTGTATCTTAAATCTAATTTTTTAACCGGCTTGTTACCACCTGGTAATGGTCTTGGATAACCTCTGTACCCTGCAGTAACTCTTCTGAATTGTCTTTGTCCCCATTTTAATTCACTAGCTTTTCTCTTTTTGGAAGTATGCACTTCATGCATAGTGTGTTTTTTACAATGTGGACAGTAAGTTCTTTTTTCTTTAGGCATTTTCATATTTTTCACCTTTAATTGATTTCTCTGTTAAAAGACTTTTAGAACTTAATTAACAGATTATATAATAAATAATTACAACAAACCACTTGGAACTGTTTAGGTTTCCATTTAGCATGAGGATAAATTATAACATACTAATAAGAACATTTTTCAGTTTCCTACGAGCATGAGAGCATCTACACATTCTTATAAAAAATATTTTTTGCTTAAACATATAGTCCTATTCGTTCATAGGATAAACTAAATTGAAAGTTTAAAAACTATAAAAAAAGATTTAACAAACTGTAAATCTTGGAATCTAATAATTAAAAAAATATTTTAAAATAAGAAAATATCATATTATTATTATAGATACATTAATTATATATGATTATTATCTATATATAAACCTTTGTATATTATATATAATATATAAAAAAAGTTGAAATATGGATGATGAAATAAAATTATAGAAATTTAAAAATTTAATATTTTACTAAACTTGCCTTATTGTTATCAATGAGAATCTGAGCAGTTATATTCGGCAAGATAACAACATCATTTGCCAAGAAAGGACCATAAACCTTGCCATCAATTCCTACCATTTCACCGACATCTTCACTAAGGACAACAGTTGCATTTTCTATTTCATCTCTAGCAAATAATCCTCCTCTTGTCTTATCAACTGGTTTTTGAGGAGCATCATCATTTTTAGAAACATCAATAGTACTATCAATAGTATCATCAATAGCTTTATTAAAACCATCAGTAGGGCTAGTTTTCTTTTCCTTTACATCAAGACCAGATGAAAATCCTAATTCAGCTTGTCTGGATTCCTGCTTAATTGAAACATTATCCTTGATTTCTGAGGACTCATCATCAGCTGGCGGCTTTTCTTCAGCATTTTCAGACCCAACCTTAGGCTTTTTAGGTTTTGCAAAAATCAGATTGAAGTCATCTTCACTTGGAGCAGCATAATTGGATCCTGCAGCTATTGAATCATAATAATCATCATCATAATTAGGTTCCAATTTGTCCAAATCTACAAACTGGCTATCTGGATTTTTGTAGAAATCCTCTGGACTTGTGGAAACAGAACTCTCACTTTTAGTGTCTTTTTCCACATTGGATTGGACTTCTGCAGGTTCTTCTGTTTCTTGAGACTCTTGGGCAATAAATGGAGTTTCCTCTTGTTTTTCTTCCACTTTGCCAAGTTCTTCAACATCTTCAGCTTCTTCAAGTTCTTGAGCATTGCCTACAGTTCCTTGGCCAGGATACATTTGATTAGATACCTGCTTATCAATGTTTTCATAAGTTTCATCGGTGATGACTTTTGCATTCTTGATTTGATTTAACCTATCCAAAACTTCATCAGATTCTCCAAGAGCATCAGAAATCTCATCCTCCATCTCATCAGAAACATCACTTTCCTCTTCAACAGAACCGCTAGATTCATATGAATCCTCTACGAAAGAGCTTTCCTCATCCTCATCGAAATCCTTGTCATATTCTTCCTCATCTTCATAATTATCCTCAATAGAAGATTCTTCAGTATATTCATCTAAAGAAATTCTATACCTATGATTTTTAAGAGCATCCATCAATGCGAAATATAATGTTTCCTCTTCATCTGTAAGATTCAATGGAGTTGTATCCAATAGGTCAAATTGAGGATTGTCCTTCTTGAACAAAAGAAAAGATCTATAGATATTGTTATTGGCAGCTTTAGTAATTTTAGATTCCCTCTGCTCACAAATTTCAGTAGCAATCCTTTGAGCATTATTCAAGAGCAATTGCTCATTTCCAAAAGGATCGTTAGCTACAGAACGCTCTAAGTCCTTAATGTAATCACGTAACTGCTTATAGAAATCATTATCCACTCTAGCTAGAGATGATTTGTTACGTTCTTCCTTTTGAACTCTGCGTAATACCTGAAAAAAGTCGCCTTGCATAATAATCATAAATTTAAAATAAAGTCGCCAAAACTTAAGAAACTAAAAATTTAGTTAATACTGATCGTTTTAATAAAGTTAATAATGTATAAAAATTTAAATGGTGTAAATAGCTTTAAAGCTATAAAAAATAAATAAAATAAATTAATTTAAGAATAAATTAATTTATTGAGTTTAAAAAAGCTTAAATCTTCTATTTAGTCTTCAGATTCAATTCTTGGAGCAAGTAAGAAACTGAGTTCCCCATCTTCAGATACCATTTTAAGACTTAAGGTCAATGGCATATCGTTTCCAAGACAGATAGTAGCGATTTCAGAGAATTTGTCTGCTTTAAGCATTTCTCTGATTTTTTCTAAAGAGAAAATGGATTTAGCTTTAGTGTCTATTTTTTCACCATGTAAATATTCAATGTTTGCATCTCCAAACTCACCTTCAGCAGATGCATAGAAGTTTTCTTGATCTACCATTAAAGTGATTTTATCAGAGAAGATATCCATATCTTGAATTGAGTCTTTTAAAAGTGTGAAAGGAATCTCAAATTCAGTAGGATAATCCAATGAAGGAGGTGCAGGAGAATCATATTCTATATCAATCAATCTAATTTTGAAAGTTCTTGTTGCTTCACCAACAAAAGTGAGAATAAGATTTCCTTCATCTAATGACATTAAGACACGGTCATTAGATTTAGAACGTTTCAATACTTTCATTAACTCATCTGTGTCAATATTGATCTTTTCCGGTTCATCGCAAATGAACTCATCAAATAAACTGGATTTAAGTTCGAGATGAACAAAAGTAATATGACTACGGTCTAAGGCATCTAAACGAAAACCTTCACTGTCAGTTTGGATTTGTACTTCATCCACAATAGATGAAATAGCATCAAAACTGGTTTTTAAAATACTAGAATCACTTAACTCTGCTTTAAACATTAAAAATCAACTCTTGATTTAATTTTAAGCATTGATTATTTATTTTATAAATCAAAATAGCTCATATCAAGCCAATTTTATTTATAAATAATTATTAAAATAATGCATAATTTAATTTTTTTAAATTCTTGAAATTTAATAAAATCATATTATTTTATTATAATATTATATAAGTATTTAATCATTTATAAATCTAATCAAAAGTGAAAATTTTTTAATAAAAAATGAGTAAAATATTGAAAAATCTATTAAAAAAAGTGTGAAAAAAACGAGCATATAAGCTAAGTAAATAAAAAATAGATGATAGAATTTTAAAAAATAAAAAATAAATTTAAGAAAAATTAATGTTTTCTTAAACTATTATCAAAATTGGTACCTTCAATGATTCTTCTTTTTTTCTCTTCCAATTCTTGGGCTTTTCTTTCCTTTTCAGCTAATTCCTCTTCACTTAAGGAATCGCCATCAAATTTAGATAAGTCAACAGACTTTTTGAATTGAGGTTTAGAACTTTTAGATTCTTCAAAGGCCTCATCAGAATCATCTTCAAAATCATATTTGGAATATTTGTCTTCTAAACCATCCATCTTTTCAGCCTCTAAATTGGAACCAGCATCATCTTCAACGATATCTTCCTCAAGATATTCCTCTTCAATAGCTCCCTCTACAGACTCCACCGCAGGTTCATCTATAGGTTCTTCTACTGGCTCTTCAATATCCTCATCTATAATCAGTTCATCTTCTTGAACTAAATCAGAGTCATCGGCAGGAATTTCTTCGGTGATATCTTCAGGGATATCTTCAGAAATCTCAACAACTGAATCATATTCATCATCATCTTCAAAATCGTATTTGGAATACTTATCTTCCAAATCAGAATCATCAGCTTCTTTGTTTAATCTTGAATGAATAGGAATGATCTCATCAGAGTCATCATCAGTTTCATCATCTGAAAGTTCTGTTGAATTGGCATTTTCATGCTCTTTAAAAGAAGATTGATTTTTTTGAGATGTCAGATTTGAATCGGAATATAAAGAATTGATATCATCATCAGAAAGTTCTTCTTCCTTGTCATTCTCAAATAAATCTTTAGAGGAATCAACAGATTTGTCATTATCGCCGCTATCGGAAAAATCAGAATCTTTTTTTCTTTTTAAGACGCTAAAAATAGCATCGAAGTCTTCACGAGTAATACCATCCTCGCTTATTTCATCATAATCAATACTCTTAATGCTGTTAAACGTATCGATAATTAACGAAGACTTTGAAGAAGAGAAGAACTTCAATAAAGAAAATCCAATAATAATAAGTCCAATAATTACCAAGAAAATAGCAAGTCCTGCAGTTTCACCGGATAAAACATTATCCACAACACGATCAGAACTTGAAGCATAATAAGTTATTCCAATGATTAGGATTGCCAAACCTACAATAAAACCAACAATGGTTAAAAGTGTAGAGGAATCAAAAATATCTAAAGATTTTTTAGAGTCAGAAGATTTTTCCTTGTTATTTATCAATACACCTTGAGCAGAAGATTTGCCAATTTTCTCTTCTACATCCTCATCTGCTAATGCAACATCACTATCTTTTACAGCAATAAAGGAATCTTCATCATCAATCTCTTCATCACTATCAAATGATTCGCCAGCCTCATCACTAGCTTCTTCATCGATAGAATCAGTATTTTCTTTTAAATCAACATCCTCAGTTGATTCAATAACATTTGCTTCGATAGAATCATCTAAATTAGGATTGATTATAACTCCCCCTTCAATAGATTCATCATCAAAAGCATCAGATTCATCTAAATCTTTGTATTCATTATGAATAGGAATGATCTCATCCACATCGTCTTCAAAGTCATTAGAAACTTCATAAGATTCATCATCTTCAAATTCTAATTCCTTAAAAACTTTAGAGATGGATTTAGATTTATTGAATCTAGTTTCTTTATTAGAAGCGGAATCATTAGCTCTGGGAGCTGATTCATCGTTTCCCTTGGAAACATCTTCTAAATTACTATTTTTTGAATTAGTCATTTTATCTCCTTACTTAAAAATACTAAGAATACTCACTCATCAATAATTAACACACCATAATACCCTTAGTAAAATCGCTATAAATACGATTAAATGAATAATAAATATAAAATATTAATTTAAAACTAAAAATTTAAAAAATGATTAAAATTAATTAATCATAGCCTCTCCATTTATGACCGCATTTTTCACAAGTGAAGAAACGAGTTGGAGCTTCATCAGCACTACGGGTTTGAAGCAATTCGTATGAAGCACGATCGTGTCCACATTTAGGACAAATTTCTCTTACAGTAGAACGTAAACCGCTTTCATCTCCTCTCATTATAACGGTTTCCTTGGATTCCACTTTCTTTTCAATTGAATATTCGGCTTTATCCACTTCAGATGAATCATAGCCACAGGTGGAACATTTCAATACAATCTGTTTATTGTCTTCCTCTCCTACTTCCTGAGGAAGAATCATGCCACCACATTTTGGACAAAATTCCATTATTTACCTCCAATATTTAAGATACTACTCTTTAAAAACAGAAATTAAAAAATTTTAAATTAAATCTAAACACAATGAGAAACTGATTATAATCTCCAATAATTATAATCGAAACATTTACCTTCCATATAATAATTCAACTTAATTAAAATTCTAAAATTTAAGTTTTTTAAATTTCGTAAATGATTAAATACTTTATATATAACATACTTATAAATAAAGTTTATTAAGTCATAGTATTTAAACTTAATTTAAAAATAGGGTAAAAAACGCCTAAAAATTAAGAAAAATTGTAAAAATTTAGTAAAAGATAATAATAAAAACAGATTGTTATTAGATTGAAAAATAGTAAAAAATTTACTATTTTTTTAAAAAAATTTATGCAAAAATCAGTTAGTTTTTTTAAAAAAAATTGAATAAAAATAAATGTGGAAAATTAAGAAAAAATTAATTTTTTTCTAAATGTTCTTTCACATCACTTAAGATTGTTTCATGATCAAATGCAAGGCCCATCTCTTTCAAATCATCAAAAGAGTATACACCAATATCTTTAGCATCATCATCTGCCTTTGCATCATTAAAATTGCCATGCGCCAAATAGACTATAGACACGGTATGTCTTCTTGGGTCACGGTCTGGATCTGAATAAACATTGAATAATTTTACTGATTCAATATCAATGGAAGTTTCTTCCTTTGCTTCCCTTATAGCTGCATCTTCAGTTGTTTCACCATAATCAACAAAGCCGCCAGGCAATGCCCAACTGTCTTTAAAAGGATCATTTTTCCTCTTGATAAGTATAAATTCATGATTTTCATTATAAATAAAAATATCAACAGTCAATGATGGAATCTTATATTTAATACTCTCACCCCAAACATAAAAATAATAAATAAAATTAATAGTACATCGAATTTATAAAAACCCATTAAAACAAAATCATAAAATAAAAAAATGATAAGAAAATAATAAAAAAAGATAATTAAAACTAAAAAATAAAAAAATAAAAAAGAAGAAAGAATTAAAAATTTAGATTCCTTCAAGCTCTTCTTTAAATTCAGCAGTTTCTTCTTTTAATCTCTGAGTAGCTCTTAAAAGAGCTTCTCTTGGCCTATTTTTTCTTTTTGTTTTAATGGTCATGATAGGTTCACCGGTAAGAGGGTGATCAATACCATAAACCGCATATTCTACAGCTTCATCTTCCATGAGATATTTTCTTAAAACATTACAAAGAGAGTGGTTTTCTCCGTGAATAATCATTTCGAGTTCTAATTTGGTATCTTTTACAACTTCAATTTCCATGTTATCTTTTCCTTAAAAATTAAATAAACAACTACAAATCTGTATTCTAATTAAAAATTAATAATCATAATTTTTAGAAACTTTTCTTTTTTCCTTTCTATCACATACAGGACAGTATACTTCAGATTCATTGCAAGGATCCATAAAGGTTCTGCATCTGGTACACATAGCCTTTACAACACCAGAAGTGATGTCTTCTGTGTTCAAATCAAGGTTATCTCCCATGATTTTAACTACTTTCGCTTCAATTAAATCTCCGATTCTAAAAGCGTCAGTAAGCTTATCGATGTAACCAGGGGTCACTTGAGAGATATGAATAGCTGCCAAATAAGGAAGAGCCAATTCACGTCTGGTTCCCTTTTTAGCATAAATAGTTATTAAAGCTCTTTGGCCACGTACATCTTTTACCTCACCGTATACAATATCTCCAACTTTCAATAGGTTTGGACCACCAGATTTTGATATTACAGAGATTTCCTTTTCATCTTCATCAATCAATACATTTCCAGGAACACCAGATTTTACACTACCATCATCTTCGTATGCTCCTTGACCTGGTAAAAACTGTTCACTTACACTTAAAAAGTCACCAGGCATTACAAAATCTCCAGATTCCATTTTCATCTAAACACCTCATAACAGGCAATTACGCCATTTTCAACCAAGGGCAATTTTGCCAAGTTCAACATTTTATAATTCCGTTTATAAAATAGGACAATCATCCGAATAATCCCATAACTCCGTTTATAGAATTAGGATAATAAATCCAGAATAAATCCCATAATTCCATTTATAGGATTTATTAAATTATGAAATTAAATTTGTATAAATTTTCATCCATAAAATTATCAATTGTTTATATGTAAATTATTTATGTTTTTTAGTAATATATAAAAAATTCGGTTTTTAGAAATAGTTTTAAAATTATAAAACAAATCAAATTATTTAAAAATAAAATTGATTTGAAAACAAAATAAAAAAATAGGAAATAAGTAAAGGAATTTGATTCCAAACTTATTGGTAATACCTATCTTCAAACAATATCTCATCCAGTTGATATTTTTCCCATTCCCTTTTGTTTAATACAATTTCTAACTCTTTAGGAGTTATAACTGGCTTTTTATACATTTGAGAATCATCAATAGCTATTCTAGGACATGCAGTTACAACAAATCCTTCAAGTTCCATATATGGAAGCAAAACATCAGGATTTACATGGTCCATGAGAA
>JAEEWY010000022.1 GCA_016291275.1 Methanobrevibacter sp.
TGGGAAAATAGCTATAATCAATGACAATTGCCCCATAGTGAGTGGAGGAATCATTATATGGAATTGCATGATTGCCATTAAAATTGCTGCAAATACAAGACCTACGATGATTCTATATAATTTGCCTCTTAGATCCTTTTGATATCTTTCCTCTTCATCCATTACATCGAGTTCACCATCAAGGCCAATGTATTCAAATCCCAACATTTCAATGGTCTTTTGAATCTCCTTAAGGTTTAGCATGTCTCGATAGTACTTTATGGTGACTTTTTGATTGGATAAATTTGCATTTGCCTCTACAACACCATCCACACGTGGCAAGAACTTTTCCACATTGTTTACACAGGAAGCGCAATGCATGCCATCAATTTGAATTACAACTTCCTCTTTTGGAACTGTAAATCCAACTGATTCAACGGTTTTATCGATTATATCAGGAGAAATCTTGTCATTCAAGACCATATGTGCCTTGTTGGTATTCAAATCCACATTGATGGAATCCACTTCATCAAGCTTTCCAAGTGATTTTTCAACAAGCAATGAGCAGGATGAACAGTGCATGCCATCCACTGGAATATCCAATTCTTTTTGAGCCATTATAATTCCTCCTAATTAATCATTTGAAAAAAATTAGTTTTTGAAATAAATAAAATATAATAAATTATCTGAATATAAGCGATAAAAATTAATGAAAATTAATGAAAATAAAAAAATAGTTTAAAAAACCATTTTAATTATTCTACATCAAATCCTGCTTCCTTAATAGCACCTGCTAAGTCCACATCGGATACTTTTTCATTGTCATATTCAACTTCTACTTTATTAGCATCTAAATCTACAACAGCAGATTCTACACCATCCAAATCCATCATGCAAAGTTCAACTGCTTTTGCACATGAAGGGCAGTGCATTCCGACAACTTTTACTTCTTTTTTATCGATTGCCATATTTTCACCTTTAAATTCTTAATATATAATCTATTATTGTTTTATATAATTATATATATATCGAAATGTAATATAAAGTTTTGGTATGCCTAAATATCTTATAAATATTATTTTAAACAATATTCAAGAATTTATAAATAAAGTGAAAACAATTCATAAAAATAGGAAAATACTCTCGTATTAAAAAATAGTATGGTATTAAATATGAATAATTACAAATATTTTATCATGCCTAACGCAGATCTTATTCAAGAACTAATGAAACAAGCTAACTTGACAGAAGACCAAGGAAATATCGTTAACGATATTTTCGCACAAAACTTCACCGCAGGCGGTGGAGCAGAAGACGTGATAGTTAACTTGATTGCTGAGAAACTAGGAGTAGATAAAGCAAGAGCTAAAGATATTTACGCTATCGGCGTGACTGTTCTTACTACTACTGGTATCTTGGACAAAATTAAAGGAATTTTTAAGAGATAATACTTTTTATTATCTCTTATTTTTTTAAATTGATTATATTTTTACATCTCTTTTTTTACATCTCTTCATCCAATTCATCTAAAATTATTTTTAATTAAAAAATAGGATTGTGTTTCAAGATTCTGCCGTCTTGTATTACAGTCAAAATATTATCATTATTCTCTAAAGACTCAATTTTATCAATTGGATTCTCTTTTACAATAATCATATCAGCTATTTTACCTGCTTCAATGGAGCCTAATTCATTTTCTTGATTGAAGAATCTGGCCCCTTCAATGGTACCTGCCTGAATAGCTTCAAGAGGACTTAATCCTACATCTACAAGGTATTTCAATTCACCAAGGTTTCTTCCATGATCTATTACCCCACAGTCAGACCCCATTAGGAAACTTACTCCCTCTTCATAAGCGGTAGATATGTTTTCCTTTTGTATCTTAACAACTTCTTTAAGTTTTTTTACCTTGTCATCTGCAAAATTATCCCAAACAGGGAAACCTTCTTTTATTAATGTGTGATGAACAACCAAAGTTGGAGTAAGATACATTCTCTTTTTGGCAAGTAGCTGTGAAGCCTTCTTATCAATGAAAGTACCATGCTCAATGGATTTTACACCTGCCTTTGCACATCTTTCAATTCCTTCCAAGCTGTGACAATGTGCAACCACTTTCAAATTATGATTTTCCGCCTCATCAACTATGGTTTTTAGCTCTTTCTTATTGAATTGTGCAATGTCTGGAGAAGTGTATGGAGATAAAATTCCTCCGCTTGCCATGATCTTGATGAAATCAGCACGTGCTCTAATGACTTCACGGGTTTTCCTTAAAACCCCTTCAATTCCATCACAGGTTCCTACTGGAAAACCAGGATACGCAATTTCCATATCAAATCCAGAATTTAGATAATGGTCAAAATGCCCCCCTGTAATAGCTAAAGGCTTTATTGAAATATTCAATCTTGGAGCTGGGAAAATCTTCCTTTCCTGCGCCATTTTTACTCCAATGTCTGCAAGTCCAGTATCACGTACAGTGGTTACTCCTGCATCAATTGTTGCCTTCATATTGGAAACTGCATTGTAAAAGTAATATGCAAGAGGATCCTTCATTATATCCTCTTTATGAAATCCATTTGCCATGATATGGGCATGTGAGTCTATAAAACCGGGCAAGATGTAGTTATCTTCACCATCTATAACAATATGGTCTTTGTAAAGGGAAGATTCCTCTGTATGCAATGACTTAATTCGGCCATTTTCGATTAAAACATGACGCTCTTCAAGAGGTTCCTCACTAAAAGGATTGATGATGTTTACATTTTTAATATAAATAGAAGACATTTTTTCATCTCTAATAAATCAATATAAAATAATCAAATAAAAATAATCCAACTAATTATCCGTGCAAAATAAATTAAATAAAAATTAAATAAATTAAAATAATTATAATAAAGTTATTTTACCGTTATCACTGTCTACTTCAACCATTTGTCCATTTACCAATTCTTCAATGCTTGATGGAGAATCAACCATTGGAATGTCAGACATGATTGCACCAGTTGCTATAATAGGTTCTGCTTTTAGGCAAATAATTGCTTTAGGAGCTGTGTTGTTTTTCATCATCTGGAATATTACATAAGATCCAACAGTTGAACCTTTTCCTCCAGGAATGAAAAGAACTTTATCCTTAATGGATTCTCCTTTGAGTTCATGATTTGGGTCAATGACTACACCAGTTTCAGGGTCAACTCCACCTAAAAAACTGATAGCCTCACTAGATACAATTAATTCCCCTTCTGCTTTTCCTTTAGAAATATTTCTGCATTCAATCATAAAATCACATATGAAAATAAATAATTATTTAAAAATTAACATTAATCATAATTAGTTTATTAATTCTATTATAAAAATTTTTAAAATTCCGGTATTGTATCTTTTTGTACCCTATAACAAATATTTATATACTTTAATGTATATAACAATTGTTATAAATTATTATTTGAGAATTAATTAAGTTAATTAAGAAAATTATTATATACTAAAAATAAAATACTAATTAACTGTAATTATTAAAATGAGAGTAGGTTTGAAAAAATGAGTAAAACAACAAAAATTTTAACTATTCAAGATATTTCATGCTATGGGCAGTGCTCAATAACTGTTGCACTTCCTGTAATTTCTGCTTTTGGTATAGAAACTGCAGTTCTTCCTTCTGCTGTTCTATCTACACACACTTCAGGTTTCACAGACTTCACTGTGAGAGACTTGACTGAAGACCTTCCTGAAATTAGAAAACATTGGGAAAAAGAAGGAATATCCTTTGATGCCATTTATACTGGTTTCATTGCATCACAAGAACAATTGGATTACATTAAAGACATTATAGACTCAAGATTAAATGACGATGGACTAGTCTTCGTTGACCCTGCTATGGCAGACCATGGAGAATTCTACAATGGATTTGACCAGGAATTCGCAGATGCAATGGGAGAGCTTTGTAAATTAGGAGATTACATTCTCCCTAATACAACTGAAGCTTGTTATATACTTCACAAACCGTGGAAGGAAACATTTTCAAAAGAGGAAATGGTTGAAATGGCTAAAGAGCTAGCACAATTCACTAAAAGATATGTTATCCTAAAAGGATACGAAAATGATAATGATGAAATGGGAATGATTGTTTTAGACAAACAGGAAAATACCATTGATATAGTGTATAATGACAAGGTAAATTATGTTTCTCATGGTACAGGCGATGTCTTTGCTTCATCATTTGTAGGATCTGTAATGTTAGGAAAATCCCCTTCATCTGCAGCAAAAGTGGCTGGAGAATTTACTAAAAAGGCAATTGAAAAAACAATTGGGGATAAGACTCATACCTATGGAGTTAAATTTGAACAAGCAATTCCAGAACTGTATGATCTATTAAAAACAATTTAAATTAACTAATTTTAAAGTGGAATACTATGGAAAATCGTACTGGCCTTTTTTCAAATGGAGTTATCTGGTTTGGGGTTGCAGTCTCTGTTTCAGAAATAGAAGCAGGGATACAACTTGCTTCTTCATCTCCAATTGATTCCATTTGGCTTCCATTGGTGCTTGGACACATTATAGGTGGAATATTGCTATTTTTCACTGGATTGGTAGGTGCACGCCTACGAGTGAATGCTATGGAAACCATTAAATCCACCTTTGGGGAATATGGTTCAAAATTCTTTTCCTCATTGAATGTGATGCAGCTTATAGCATGGGTCGCTGTGCTGAATGCCCAAGGTGCAGCGGCAATGATGGGTTTGAATTTACCTATATCTTTCACTCTAACATGCATAATCCTCTCTCTAATCATTGCAATATGGGTTTATGTTGGACTTTATCGTTTATCAAAAGTAACCACTGTAATGATGGTGGTGCTTACAGTATTGCTTGCAATCCTATCCTTTAAGCTATTGGGAGGAAACATAACAAATGCATTGCCTATTGCTTCAATAACAAGTGCAAGTTCCCCAACACTAAGCTTTTGGAACATCTTTGAAATATCAATAGCTATGCCTATCTCATGGCTTCCGGTAATTTCAGACTATACTAAGGATGTTGAAAATCCAGTCAACGGAACAATGATTTCTGCAGTTGCATACACTATAGCAAGCCTTTGGATGTACATTTTAGGTATGCAAATCGTTGGAATTGGAACAACAAGCATTGCACAGTCAATACTTATGGCAGGTCTTGGAGCTACAGGAGTGATTATCCTAGTGCTTTCAACTGTAACTTCCAACTTTGTAGCAGCAAATTCAGCAGGAGAATCTGCAAAAGCTATCGTTAATAGAATCAATCCTAGAATTGCAGGAGTTGTAGTGAGCATATTAAGTTGTGTACTTGCCATTTCTGGAATCATGGATCATTACATTGGATTTTTATATCTTATCGCTTCAGTGTTTGCCCCAATGGCAGCAGTGCTTCTGGTTTCATTTTATCTTTCAAAAGAGGAGAGTGGAAATGCAAAGACTTGGTATTGGAACCTATTTGCATGGTTTGCAGGATTTATTGTCTATCAAGTGACTGTAGGACTTGATTCAATTCCATTAGGTCCAACATTGCTTGCCATAATTGTATCTGCTGTACTTGCTTATATCGGAGTTTTAGTAAAAAATAAGTCTCAAGCAATTTAATTGAAGCATGAAAGTGTATTGGAAATGTATAAATATGCTTTGATAAAAAATAATAATTATGGCTATAGAAAATTTTATGGAAACAGGTAGGCTCGAAGCATTTTATGATGCAATCATTGCAATTATTGTAACTGTGCTAGTTTTAGAATTGCCTCAACCAGCAGCCCCAACCCTTGCATCACTTTGGGCCTTAAGGACATCTTATTTTGCATATTTGCTAAGTTTTTTAGTATGTGCTAACCTTTGGCAATACCATCATTTAATCTATAATCACGTTGAAAAAATCAATAGTAAGATAATATGGTTGAATATATTGCTAATGCTTGTATTCTCTTTGGTTCCATATTTAACAATCTTTGTAGCTAATAATCCAAATTCATTCATTCCACAAGCATTATATGGATTAGACTTTATTATTGTAGATATTATTTTATTTATAATGTCAAAATCATTGCTAAAAATCAACGACGAGAACAAGGATAATATAAAAGAAGCATTCAGTATCCAAGAAGCATTGCATACACCTTTAGTGATATTTGCATTTGGATTTATTTTAGCTTTATTAGGTTACCCAATTGCAATTAGCATATGTTGTCTAATAACAGTAGGCAGGTCTATTATCTCTTCTTTAAGAGCTTAAATGATATTTAAAATAATATTTTTAAATATGATTAATAAACATCCTTTTTCATGACTTCCCTTAATACTGCAGTTGCATAGGAACCCTTGTCAATGGAAAACTCGCACATTACACCATCTTCCACAGCTTTAGCACTTGCATCCCATACCTGAAATCTCATAGCTCTTCTCAAGCCATGGCTTCCTAAACGAGGCATTTTTGGAACTTCAAAATCAGCTTTAGTTAGTCCATAACTGTCTAAAATAGCCTCTTCCATCTTACCTACTTCTCCACCTGCAAATGGAACTTTTGTACCATACAATGGACAGGTCTGGTTTATTTCAAAGGAGGATACCATTTCCTGAAACTCTTCATTGGTCTTATCCCTTACGATACGTTCCTCCTTATCGATTACTATATCTCCTTCAATGTATTTGTCCATTCCCATAGCAACCCTTTCACTTACTGCAGCATTGAATAAAAATGATTGGTAAGCATGAACAAACATTCTTTGAAGCGGCTTTGGAAGTGCATGAATTGCATTCTTATAAGCCTTATCAGATAATTCCACTTGAGATTTATCCACCTCTTCAGGTTCGATTCCTTCCTTTTCGGCAATCTTTCTGATAACTCTTTTTTCCTCTTTAATGAGGACCTTAAGCATCATCTTTTCATAACGCATCCCAGGATGCATTAATTCCAAGGACTTTTCCCATTCACCATCATCATAAGCTTGACGAGCTGCTCTTGCTTCTTCACCTTCTTCTGGAGAAGGATTACCAATATATCTTCTTACAGCTTCCTTTAAGTCATTTTGAATGAGAGCCTCACCAACCAAATGAGTGTTGGTTCTTGGCTTTCCAAATCTTTGCCAACCGAAGTAATTAGGAACACCTGTCTTCTCAAGTGTCTTTAAAATGGCATCCGCTCTTTTAGCCGCATCTTCAATAGCTAATCTTCTTTCTTCAGCATCTTCTAAATCCATTCCATCAATATCTTTAACCAATATTCTGAACTTATTTCCTTTAAGCTGACCCATTCTTAACTTTTTTCTTCCTCTTACAACCTTTAGGAATTCAGTGTTGTGAATGGTTCCTTCCAATGCCTTGACTTGATTGAACTGCTCTTCAGAATCCATATTAGCTATGCAGATCCATTGGCGGGTAATGGCTTTCTTGTCCTTCATTCCTGCAAAACCCATTCTTTTTCTGTCAATATGAAGGTCTCTTGCAATATCAAGCAAAACATCAAGAGTTGTTCTTCCCAATTTCTCAATCCAAATGTAAATGTTTGGACCTTCTCCATCTGGAATCACTTCAGGGATTTCCTCAACATAAAAGTCTTCCCATCTGTTTCTTATTGTTCCACCGATACCTTCTTCCTTTGTTACGTAAGTGTTTGCATTAAGCATAGCCATTCCTCTTGAATAAAATGATAAATATAAATTAATGATTTATTAATTCCTTAAAAGATTATTAATTCCTTAAAAAAGTTAAAATCAGTCATTAAATATAAAAAATGCCCTGGCCGGGATTTGAACCCGGGGAATGGGATCCGCAGTCCCACGTGTTATCCAAGCTACACCACCAGGGCAGGAACAAATGAAAAATAGTTTAAATATGAAAAAGATTAATTCTCTTAACCTTTTAACTTATTATAATATGTTAATTCAAATATATAAATCTTAGGTAGAAGAAATTAAAGATTTGATAGAATTAATTGAGTGAATTGCTCAAAAGACATACAATTTATAGGAATAGTTTCCATAGTTCCTAATAGCTACATTAACTCTCCCTGAACTTGAATAATCTCCATTTGAAGATAATATCTCTCCATTCAACTGATTGGTTTCAACAAAGGAATAATGATACCTATCATCAAAATAAACCATAAAGAACTCATCCAAAATAGCTTTAACTTCCCTTCTTGAAGCGATTGAATTATTGTTTTCAGATAAGATATAAGTTATTCTCTCTAAGACAGTGTAATCCCTGCCATCCACTTTTGATGACATGATTTCCATAATGTCCTGGCTTGTCTTAAAATCATTTCTTTCTTCACTTAAACTTGGAATTTCAATATCAATCATCATATTGAAAGCCATCAATACCATTAAAAGTATGAAAATGGAAAGCATTGCATCTGCCAAAGATACAAATCCCTTATTGTCCTTGATTAAATTAAACATAAAATCACATAAATTATTGTAAAATATTGTAAAATATTGTAAAATTATATTTGATTTAATCTTATAAAAAGCTTTTTAAAGCATTAAAATGACTTTAATATTGATTTAAGATTGAAATATTGATTTAAATTACAAAATAATGATTAAATTGAAAAATAAAAATAAAATAAAGAAAAATAGATAAAATAAATAAAATAAATAAAATAATTAAAATAAATAAAATAATTAAAATAAAATTTAAAAAAAATAATAATTAAAAATGTTTAACTCATTTTATAGCAGTTATAGTCATCCATTGAACGAATCTGTCTGAAAGTGAAAAGTGATCATAATCATCATCAATTGTAATTTCCTTTCCATCATATTTGATTGTCTCTTTTTTGGATTTTCCATCCCTTAAATATGCTTTTATCTCTTTATAATCATTATTTTCCAAAAATTGACATAAATCATTATCAGTATAAGCGGTCATGTCCATTAATCCTTCACATAATCTCATAAAGAACCCCGCACCATTTGTTTCACAACCGATTAAAAACATGCCCCCTGGTTTAAGAACTCTTTTAACTTCACCGAATGATTTTTCAATATCTGGCCAGAAATAGACAGTCTCAAAAGCAGTTACAATGTCAAAGGTATTGTCTTCAAAAGGCAAGCTTTGGACATTACCCTCTAAAACTTCTACACGACCTTGGATAATCAAATCTTTATTTACTTCACGGGAAAGATTTACGCTTTCAATACTATAATCAACACCATAAACCTTCTTTGCGGTTTGAGCCATACGATTAATGTTCATCCCTCCACCACAGCCTACATCCAATATAACGTCATCTGGAGAGATATTTAAATGTTTCAATCCCCATAGAGAAACGGGAGTGTGTTCCTTATTCATTGATTTCAGCTGAATATTACCTAATTTGCCTTGTGGATTTCCCATATTTTTAAAAAAGCCCATATTTACACCTATAAATTATAATTTCTTAGTTTAGATTTCTTAGTTTAGATTTCTTAATTTGGTATAGAAAATTTAACATCTAATTAAATATTTTAAATAATAGAATATAAAAGTTTTGGTATACCTAAATATATTTGTGAATAAATATCTTATGAAAGTTTAATAAAAATAGAATAATGAACATTTCACATGCAAAATAAAAAAAATAGGGGATATTTAGTTCTTAAGCTAAAGTTTTAAAAAAGTGATTTTTAATCAGAAGAAAATCTCAATCCTTCTGATTCCATTAACTTGACATTTTTCTGAACTTCAGTTTTATACCATTGCCTTAGTTCCAGCTCTTCCTTATCTAATGAGTCAGTGCCAAGGGTATCAAAGAATTTTATATTTCTCTCCATAATGCTTAAGTTATTAAGCCTATTTGGAGGCACTTTGAAAGGGTCCTCTTTATACAAAAGAATGATATAAATCACCATAGAACAGGATGCGTAATAAGAATCAGGATAATAATCAACAAATTTATCTACAACTGATTTCATGTTTTCCAAATTATTAGCTTCATATTCCAATTTAAAGTCTTTAGCTAAATCCAATTCATCATGCTTTTTAAAAATTCCCATAAAATTTTGAAGCAAACTCATAAATACACGCCTTTTACTTAAAAAATATTAAAAATAGATAAAATAAAGAAAATAGAAAATAAAAAAATAAAAAGTTAATTTGAATTAGAAATTATAGGATTCATTGATTTTACCAGTTACATCACGGATTTCCGCAGTAGCTTCTTCCAAGTGGAAAATAGCCATTTTAAAACCGGTTTCATCATTATAGATTCCTTGCAAGAACTCATTTCCTGCAACTATAGCATCTGCCATATCATAAGTTTCTTCAAATACTGCTTTTCCATAGTATCTTAGGAAATCGGTCTCTACAAGAGCTACAATTTCTACATAAGGGTTTGCTTCCATTTGTTTGTAGACATCCTTATGATTTCCTACACCAAAGTAAAGCTTACCATCTTTTAGAAGATGGAAACCTAAAGGCCTGTTTTTTGGTTTGTCTCCATCAACAGTTGCTAAGAAAAATACTCCTGCTTCATTCATGAATTCATCTATTCTTTCTGCACCTTCTGCCATTTATATCACCTGTTTAATTTTAAAAGAATAAAAATCTATAAAATAAAAAAATTGAATAAAAAAATATTAAAAACCTTATATTTAGAAATCAATTATTTATTGTTTGATAAAATATAATCAATAACCCTTTCTTTTTTCTTGATGGAATTATCTGCTGCCTTTTGGACCTTCTCCTTCATGATTTCAAAGTCTTCAGGAGTTGTATCCCCAACCAATTTCTTGATTTTAGTGTATGCAGCTTCTCTAAATAATGGAACCAAAGTTTCTTCTGTTCCATCTTCCTTAAGAAGGATAGGGGACCCCTTATTGTTTACCTCACCGATTTCAGTAATGTAAACACCTACATCAGAAACTACCTTTTTAACATCTTCAGCAATTTCTGGAGGAACAACAAGCATGAGAGAGTCTGTGGAAACACCAAGAGGATCAATATCCAAATCTTCAAGCATGTTCAATACATTTGGTGCTACAGTTGACTTGATCTTGTCATGATAGAACTCCAATCCTACACCAGTTGTTTCACAAATCTCATGAGCATCTCCTCTAAGACCACCATTGGTTACATCAGTCATTGCATGAACATCCTTTACTAAATCTGCTGCAAACAATGCTTTAGATGCCTTTACGAAACTGATGTTCATTGTATCCCATACAACATCAAAGTAACCGTTATAAAGTGCGGTTGTAGTGATTGTTCCACCACCTGCACCTTCAGTCATAAGAATGATATCTCCTTCAGTTGCTCCTTTTCTTGCAGTTGGAGGATACTGTGAAACACCTACACTTCCTACACAGCTTACAAGCCTGTCACCAAGGACCATATCTCCACCTACACGCAAGGTACTTCCAGCTACAAGAGGAACATCAATAAGCTCAGATACAGTGCAAACACCTGCAGTATAGTCAAATAATTTGCCGATATCACCATCATCTGCAAGATGAAGATCGCTTAGAATAGCTACTGGATCTGCTCCCATTACACAGACATCCCTTAAAGTAGCTCTTGTTACATGGAAACCACCTAAAAATGGATATTCACTGAGTCTTGAATGAATTCCATCAACTGCAGTGGTTATGTAAACATCATCTCCCGGAGCAGGAACCTTAACCACTCCTCCATCATCCTGAGCATTAGGGTCAACTACAGATTGGACATTTGTACTTTTGACAATCTGAGCAATCTTCCTATGTACAAAGAAGTCTCCTGCACCACGGGAACCTACACCCATCTTTCCCATGCCGACATTTGCCTTTGGCACAGTGATGATGTCCTTTAAGAACTCATCTTCAGTATTGTTAAGCTCCATTGTGGTTTTGACTTCATCAATGACACTTTCAGCCATTAATAATGAATGTTCATCTGAAATGTCCTTAAATTCCTTTATTCTTTCTGCAAGGATAGACTTAAGCTCTTCTTCATCTTCGCCTTTAGTAAGTCTTCCTCTTACAAAACCTTCTATATCCATGTTTACACCATTTAAATAAAATATTAATTTAAAACAATTTTAAAAAATATGATTATAATTATGATTTGAAATTAACAAAATTTATACAATGATTCGGACAAGCTGCAACACATACCTTACAGTCTCTGCAAATGTAATCTTCCTTTAGAGATGATTTGCCATCTACAATAAGAAAACTGTTGTTTGGACAGACTGATACGCATCTTTGGCAAGCTTTACAGTTTTCTCTATTGATTTCAATATGAGATTCTGCTAAATCTTTTTCCTTCTTTTTTTCTTCAACATTATCTTTCTTAAAAAATGAAAATAATCCCATGAACTTACTTTATTAAAACAAATTAATAAGTTTTTATTAATTAAGTTAAAAAAAAATGCAAAAAGAAGAAAATAAAATATTGAGATAAAAAAAGGGTGAGAATAAGAAAAAAATAAAATTTAAGATAAAAAAGACCCCCAGATAAAGAAAAAAGTAAAATAAATGTGAAATAAAAAAAAGAAAAAATAATAAAAATAATAGTTTAAATATCACTTAAACTATTTTAAAGCCTCTTCTACAGCCACTGCAACAGCAACTGTTGCACCAACCATAGGGTTATTTCCCATACCAATGAGTCCCATCATTTCCACGTGAGCAGGTACGGAGCTTGATCCAGCAAATTGAGCATCAGAATGCATTCTTCCTAAAGTGTCGGTCATACCATAGGAAGCGGGACCTGCTGCCATATTGTCTGGGTGCAAGGTTCTGCCGGTTCCTCCACCAGAAGCAACTGAGAAGTATTTCTTGCCTTCAAGAACACATTCCTTCTTATAGGTTCCAGCTACTGGGTGTTGGAATCTTGTAGGGTTTGTTGAGTTACCTGTGATTGATACGTCAACACCTTCAAGGTGCATGATAGCTACACCTTCCCTTACATCATCAGCACCATAGCATCTTACTTTTGCTCTTTCACCATCAGAGTAAGCTTTTTCTCTAACGACTTTCACTTCACCGGTGAAGTAGTCGAATTCAGTTTGAACATAAGTGAATCCGTTGATTCTTGAGATGATTAAAGCTGCATCTTTTCCTAAACCGTTTAATATAACTCTTAAAGGCTCTTTTCTAACCTTGTTTGCAGAGTTTGCAATACCAATTGCACCTT
>JAEEWY010000190.1 GCA_016291275.1 Methanobrevibacter sp.
AAATCAAATCAGACTTTTTTTATTTTTTATTATTCTATTTTTAATTAATTACTTGATTAACTGAGATTATTAATTAATCAAATAATTAATTGAATATGCAATTAATTTAAAATTAAACAAAATGAAATAGTGGTATAAATGCTTTTTAATACTTTTGAACCAGGAAAATTTGCTTTTTCAGCAGAATCATTTGATCTATATGGATTGGATAATGGTAGTCAATCTGAGGATTCTGTTGATTTTGTAAAGTCTAAAAAATGGGGAATAATTGGAGTTCCCTTTGACAGCACTTGTTCTTATCATCATGGTTCAAGGTATGGCCCAACAATCATAAGAGAGGCATCATTTGGTTTTGAACAGTATAATTCAACCTTTGAAAAGCTTTTAGATGGAGAATTCTATGACTGTGGGGACCTTAATGTTGTTCATGGCAACTGTAGCAAAACCTGCGATTCTCTTGAAGATGCTGTAGGTGAGTTGATAGGTTCCAACATTAAGCCAATTCTCATTGGTGGAGAGCATAGTGTAAGCATAGGTTCTGTTAAGGCATTGTGTGGTAAAGAGGAAAGCAATGACTTGTCTGATATCACTGTTATCCATTTAGATGCTCACAGAGACATCATTGACACTTATATTGGGGAAAAGGATTCCCATGCAACCATTATGAGAAGAGTTTATGATTTGAATCCTAAGGAATTGATTCAGATAGGAATAAGATCATTCTCCATTGAAGAGAAGGAATTTGTTGAAGGACAAAAGAATATCTGCAGCTTTTTGGCAAAGGACCTTTTCGATGATTTTGATGCTCTTTTGGAAAAGTTGGATTCAATTGAAGGTAAGCTTTACATTTCCATTGATATGGATGCAATAGACCCGGCATTTGCCCCGTCTGTTGGAAACCCGACTCCAAATGGATTGCACCCGATTGATGTTGAGAATATTTTTGAGACTTTGGCAAATAATGAGAATATTGATGTCATCGGCTTTGACCTTGTAGAGGTTGCAAGTGATAGGTTAGGTGATATGACTGCTGTACTTGCAGCAAAAATAATCTATGATTTCTTGACTTTATTTGCTTAAAAAAGTCTTTATCTTTCATTTTTAAATTATCATTTTTTACTTTTTATTTAGCTGTTGTTTTTCAACAAATAATATTAAATATTACTTAAACACATATTTTAATTATAATTTATTATTTACTATAAAATTAAAATTTAAATCATTTTTACAAATTATAAAAAATTAGGAGATTTTTGATGTATAAGAGAGAAATAGAATTATCTGGTCATATCATAGATTCTTTAACTCTTCCTAAAACCATGGACATTATCATGGATAATGGGGGAGACTTTGATATACTAGAGTTTGATATAGGAAAACGCAAATCTGATACTAGTAAAGCTAAAATAATGGTTTCAGCAGAATCTCCCGATATTTTAAATTCTATTCTTGATGAACTTAACTTTATTGGGGTTTCAATATCTGAAATTGAAGAGGTAAATCTTGTCCCTTCTCCAAAAGATAAAGTGGCTCCAGAAGGCTTTTATTCAACAAGCCATCATGTAACTCATATTTACTACAAAGGTGAATGGATTCTTGTAGAAGAAATTGAAATGGATTGTCTTATCGTTATTGATGAGGAAAACAAGACTGCTAGATGCAAGCCAATTGCAGACATTAAGAAAGGAGACTTGATTGTCGTTGGTAGAGAAGGAGTGAAAATCACACCACCTCAAAGAGCAAGAGGTAAGCAAGGTGTATTTGAATTCATGAACAGTGAAGTTTCTTCTGAAAAGCCAATGATGAGCATCATCAATGATGTGGCTGGTGAGATTAAAAACATTAAGGAAAAGGGTGGAAAGATAGCTCTTGTCGGTGGACCAGCTATTGTTCACACAGGTTCTGCAGGCGTTGTAGCACAGCTCATAAAAGAAGGATTCATTGATGTTATTTTCGCAGGAAATGCATTGGCTACTCACGATATTGAATGTGATCAATTCGGCACTTCCCTTGGTGTTAACGTAAAAACCGGTGAAGTGGTTGCTCATGGTCATACTCACCATATGAGAGCAATCAATAGAATCAATAGATCAGGTTCAATTAAGGCAGCTGTTGAAGATGGAACCTTAAAAAGCGGTATAATGTATGAATGTGTCAAAAACGATGTGCCATTTGTATTGGCTGGTTCCATTCGTGATGACGGCCCACTTCCAGACGTAATTACTGATGTTATCGAATCACAAAAATTAATGCGTAAATATGCTCAGGAAGTTGATATGGTTATTATGATTTCCACCATGTTACATTCCATTGCAACTGGTAATTTATTGCCTTCTAGAGTAAAAAGTATTTGTGTAGACATTAATCCATCTACA
>JAEEWY010000023.1 GCA_016291275.1 Methanobrevibacter sp.
CAGCGCTGATTTCAGGAATGGTGTTGATGTTTGAATAGTCAACATGATCTGTAATAGCTATTGCTTCATGTCCAAGTACAAGTGCTCTTCTTGCAAGTTCAGATGGCAAAAGCTCTCCATCGCTGAATAAGCTGTGCATATGTAAATCAATTCTTTTATAATTCAATAATATCTCTCCTTCGAGTAAAATAATTGTAATTTTGAATAAATCTGTAATTATAAACTTTTATAAATGTTAAAATCTATATTTATATTAATTAAATAGAATTATATATTTAATGTTTAATATTTTTATTCTTATGATTTATAAACTTATTATTTATTTAAATTAATTTTAAACTAGAAGTGTTAAAATGATTTCCGTATTTGTTCCATCTCATATCACTGGTTTCTTCAGCATTATTGATAATGAAGACCCATTGTTGAAAGGGTCTTTAGGCGCAGGAGTGCTTTGGATAAGGGCGTTATCACTGAAATGGATGAAAGTGATGAGTTCTCTATTTTAATAAATGGTAAGAAAGATGAATACAATGAGGTAATTATTCTAAAGACAATAGAGCTTATGAGAAAGGACATTGAGTTTGATTTGAATAATGTCCTTATAAGGCAAACAATTCAGGTTCCAATAGGATGCGGTTTTGGAACATCCGCTTCATCAGCTATAGGCACTGCCATTTGCATAAATGAGCACTTTGATTTAGGACTCTCTATAGAGGAATGCGGCAAGTATGCCCATTTGGCAGAAGTTGAACTTGGAACAGGTCTTGGAGATGTAATAGGTGAGCTTTCAAAAGGAATAGTTCTCAGAATAAAACCAGGTGCTCCAGGATATGGTGAAGCAAAATCAATCGTTCCTCATGAAAAAACAGGATTTGGAGTTTTTGAAGTCTTGAAATCAGATTTCTATGTAATAACCAAATCATTGGGAGAGATATCAACTGCTTCAATCATAGAGGACCCTAAGCATAAGAAGATAATTACACAAGTTGGTTTGGAAATAGGCGAAGAGTTCAATAAGAAAGATGATGGAATAGTAATTGGATCCAAATTCAAGAATAAGTTCAATGTAGCTGTTGACAGTGAATTCAATGAAGAGGAAACAATCAAGAAATTCATGAAGGCTTCACTTTCATTTGCCAAAAGAACCCATCTGATAAATGATGAGCTATTGGAAATCGTTCATAAACTCCATGGAAAGGTCCTTGGAAGTTCAATGGCAATGTTAGGAAACACTGTATTTGCAATTGCAAATGAAGATCAAAAGCTTAAGTTGGAAGCGAAATACTACAATGAATTTGAATTCTATAAGATGGATACTGAAGGAATCCGTATAATGAGTCATGATTAATCAATGGGGTGATATTAGTGATAAAGCTCAGTTATGATATGAAAGTCTATAGGCAACATTTAAGGGAAGTTTTGGAAAAGACAGACAATGTTGTTGAATTAGGTGCTCATGTGGGAAAATCAAGTGAAATAATATTGTATAAATTGACCACTGGACGTTTGATAAGCATAGACAACAGTCCTGAAGCCATTGAGCCTATGGATAGGCTTTCAAGATACAATGATAATTTCACATTCATAAGCGGTGATGTAAGGCTTCATGAAACCTTGGAGCAGGTAGCTAAATCAATTGACCGATGTGATGTGCTATCTATAGATTTAGGTGGCGGTTACCATCCAGACACTGTTTTCAAGGTATTTTACATTTGGTCATCCACCCTTAAGCCAAGGGATGTATTGATAAGAAATCAAGGTTTGATAGACTTTGTAAACTCTGCAGATTATGATGAAGAATTCACCTCAAGTGAAGGATGGCTTGAATCTTGCGGAAATCAGGGAATTCCACCTCAAATCAAGGAATTCAGTCTATGGAGCGATAAGATAGAGTGATTTCTTTAATATTCTAATCTTTTCATCTCTTTTCATATAGTCTATTTTTTAAAACCTTTATATTGCCTATTTTTACTTTTAAGCTATGATTTCTGCTTTATTTCTGATTTTATTGAATATAACTCATTTTCTTCTATTCACAATTTTTAGCCAATATTTTTAAGCTCTAATAATGCTTATTTTTTAATTTAAACAGTTATATGGCTGTATTTTAATCAATTTTTTTTATTAAACTTTATATAGGATAATTTATAGATTTTATAGTATAATTAACTAAGTTAACGAAAATAACTGTAAATTTTTATTAAAAGATGATATTATGAAATTTAATAAATTAATGTTATTCTCTATCATTATGATTGCTATACTGGCCATAGGTGCTGTTAGTGCAACGGACTTGGATAGTGTAGATGATATAGAGAGTAATGATCTTTCAATTGATGATAGCTTGTCAGTTGAAAGTGATTCAAACAATGGAGATGCTGGTGCAGAGGGGGATAACCAGCAAGTGAATCCAAAAAATGATAATAATAATGTAACTCTTCCAGAAAACGTTTATGCATGGGACTGTAATATGGCCGTTGACGTTCCTGAAGATACAAAGGGTACTTTTAACCTTTCCTTTGATGATTGGGAACCTATGAATGTTACTGGTCTTTTTGGGGATTATGGTAATATTAGTGGTAGAAAAAACATTGACCTTGTGCCACAGATTAACGGTAGCGGTCGCTTTGGAAATCAAGTTTTAGAGCCTGGAAAAAATCATACATTGAATCTTACATATTTTGATGGAGAAACTGTTCATTTCAGTGAAACTCATACCTTTTTCCTGAATTACATCAAATTTGAAGTTCCTGAAGAGATTTCTACCATGAATGGTGTTTATCAATATTTAAATGTTTCAGTTCCTTTAAATGAAAGTTCAAATGCAAGAGCTGCATTATATATTGATGGAAAGCAAATCGGATATGCACAACCTTTTAATGGTTATGGCAATCGTTCTATAAGAATGTTCACCAAGGAATTCTTTAAAGGAATTAGTTATGGCATTCATAACTATGAACTAAGATATTTTGATGGAAAATACCCTAATGCAAGTCAAAGTGGTACAATAAATGTTGTTTTCGATGATGTAGAATATCAAAAGACTATTGTTAAGGGATCTGTATATAATGAAGACATCAAGGTAAACTTGCCATTTGATGCATTTGGTACCGTAAAGCTTATTGCAGATGGAAAGACATTAGTTCCAACCCAAACTTTCTATCGTGATGATATGACTACATATGTCTTTAACTTATCCTCATTGGACTGCAAGGAATATAATGCTACACTTGTCTATTCCGGTGATGGATATTATCCTACATTCAATAGAACAGTTTCATTCAATTTAGACTATTTAATGGATGTTAATTCATATTTCTATGTTCCTAATGCAGCTGCTAATGAGAAATATGAAAATGATTATGTCCATGTTGATTTGCCAAAAGATATTTACGGTAATATCACATTACTCGTCGACGATGGTAAAGTATTTAATAAGACTATTGGAATCATCAAAGAGCAGTACGGCAGCAGTGCAAGATTTGACATTTCAGAATTAGAAGCTGGAAATTATACTGCAAAAGTAATCTTTAATGGAAATAATAAATATCCTGCAAAAACTGTTGATTTCAAATTAATTAGGAACTATGCGATTAATTGTAATGGTTATCATGATATTTTTGAAGACACTTATGTCTCTTTAAAGTTACCTGGGGATGCTGAAGGTAATTTAAGCATTCTAATAGTTAAGAATTCTGGTTATGATAGCAAATTCATTTATAATAAAACTATTCCATTAGAATACAAGGACGGTTTTAAATTTGTTAATCACACCATTCCTAAAACTGTTTTAGGTTTGACTGGTGAATTTGAACATTATATAATGTATGAATACACAGGAAATGATTACAAAGTAATGGGCACTAAAGATAATGATGAAGAGGATCCTGTCTTCTTATATATTTATCCAAGAATCAGCATGCCTGATATTTATGTAGGTCAAAACGCTAATTTCACATTTGAAATGCCTTCAGATGCAAAGGGCAGATTACTTGTAATAATCGACAATACGACATATTATAATGGAACTTTAAAAAATGGTAAGGCAAGTTTTGAATTGCCTAATACTAAAATAGGGGACCATTATTTCTATTATTACTATGATGACGATGTATATGGCAAAGATTACACTACCCGTGACACTTCTTGCTTTAGAGTCATTGCTAAAACCCCTGTTGTAAACATTACTGCTCCAAGCAGTTTTGTTAAAAACTGTTACAATACAATTAAATTTACCTTCCCAGGCACTAGCTTTAACGGTGAACTTAAGTTAAAATTGGATTACGGAAACAATCGTTACGAATATGTCACTGTTCCAATCGTCAAAGGTGTTGGAAGTGTAAAGATACTTCCTAAGTATCAAGGAAAAGTAAGAATCTTCTATGACTATGCTTACAAGAAGTATGCAGCACATTGGGAATGTTTCGGTGACTTTAAAGTATATAAACTCACTTCAAAGAATGTGACTAAGTACTATACTGACAGCAAGAAGCTTAATGTTACCATTGTAGACAATCACAACAAGCCAGTTCCAAACGGTCAGGTTGTTTACTTCTACTATAAGGGTAAGAAAATAGGAAATGCCACAACTAAAAATGGTGTAGCTTCCTTTAAACTTAACTATAAGCCTGGAACTTACATTATAAAGGTCTACTACAAAGGCACTTATGTAAACAGGAAAGTTATCATTAAGCCAATCTTGACTTTCAAGGCAGTTAAGGTTAAGAAATCCGCTAAAAAGCTTGTCTTAACTGCAAGTCTCAAGAAGGTTAATGGCAAATACATTAAAGGCAAGTATATCACATTCAAGTTTAATGGAAAGACTTACAAGGCAAAAACCAATTCTAAAGGTGTTGCTAAAGTCACTATTAAACGGGCAGTGCTTAAAAAACTTAGAGTTGGCAAGAAAATTAAAATTCAAGCTACTTACTTGAAAAACACTGTTAAAAGAACAGTAAAAGTAAAAAGATGAATTTTATTTTCTTTTTTCTTTTTTTCATTTTGCTTTTTTTATAGTATAGTTGAATTTAATTAACTTTTTTTTATTTTACTTTTTTATATTATTTTTCAATTACTTTTTTTCTTAAAATTAATATATTATAAATACATTTATAAATATAAAACTCTAAATATTATATTGATATAAAAAATTATAATTATTATTTTAAGGAAGGAATATTATGAGGCGGAAACAAAAACTAATTATAGCAATTCTTTCTGTTATTCTTATTTGGTTATTAATAGTTATAGGGACCTTTTTCATAGGAGGTCCTGATTTAGCTGCAGAAAACAAGACTATTTTAGTTTTAGCAGCTGACAAGTATGAGCAGCCAAATGGTGGATGTGATATGGCATTCATTGTTCGTTTGGAAAATGGACACTTAAAGAGCTATGATCCATTCTACCCTGGTGGAATGGTGCACCCAAGCCAACCTGCTCCTGGAAATCTGAAAGGAAATATGCGGTTCCACGATTGTCTATGGAATGGTGTAGAAGAGGGTATGCAATATGCAAAAGAGATTGTAGAGTACCGTAACGGAACTAAAATCGATGCGGTTGTCCTTATCTATGATGAAGGATTAGATAATATTATAGATTCCGTAAGACCTCTTGAAGTTGACGGTGAAGTAACTACCCTTAGTGCAACTGACATTATCCGTGAAAACGATAATTACAACGGATATAAAGGCAATGGTGGTGTAACTGGAACCATGAATAGGGCAGATGCAGTAATGGTATTGGTTAAAGCTCTTTCCAATGCTGCAAAAGACCCAGATAAAAAACAAACCATGGTAAAAGCAGCTATGGACGAGTATAACAAAGGTAATATTGTTATGACTCCAAAAGGTTCCTTTGCACGTTTACTCGCAACAAAAGGATTTGAAAGTATTGTATAAATTTTAATAATTTATACAATTATATTTTTTTAAATTTTTTTCATTTTTAACAATTGTTATATTATCTTTTTTTAATTCTAATATTGTTTATTTTTAAAAAATAAAAAATAATAAAAATTAGAATAACTCTTTTTAAAAAATTAAATAAATAAAAAATAGAAAAACTCTTTTTAAAAATTAAAATAGAAATAAAATAGAAATAAAAGAAAAAAAATCAATGATTTATTTTAAACTGTTTGCAGCTTCCTGACCAGCCAAGTAACCTGTTGCAAATGCTATCTGCAAGTTATATCCTCCAGTTGGTCCAGCCATTTCAAGAACCTCTCCTGCAAAGTATAATCCATCCACAAATCTAGATTGAAGTGTTTTTGAATCAATCTCTTTAGACTTGATTCCACCAATGGTGACCTTTGCAAGATCCATTTCCAATGACTCTATTACAATAGGATGTCTCTTAAGGTTTTCAGCTATATTGTTCTTGTCCTTTTTAGTGATGTTAGCCATTGTCTTGCTTGGGCTGATATTGATTTTCATAAGGAAATAATCAATGAAGTTAGTTGGTAGGAACCTTTTCAAATAGTTCTTGATGGACATCTTTCCATTGTCCGGGGTGTCTTTAGTGATTTGTTCCTTTATCTCTTCCTCAGTCAAGTCTGGAGTGAAGTCAATGCTGATTTTATCTGTAAACAATTCAAGCTTTTCAATCTCATCATCGCTTTTTTGGTTTAAGGCATCATCTAAAATTGTAAACTTGGACTTTTCAATCAATAGATTGCTTAAGTCAATCACTGCAGGGCCAGTCAATCCAAAGTGACTTACCAATGCATCACCTCTGACAGAAACCTTTTTCTTCTTGTCCTTGAATGAAAGTTCAACATCACTTAATGTGAGTCCGCTTAGGCTTCTAAGCAGGAAGTCATCTACATTGAATGAAACAAGTCCTGGCTTGATGTCAGTAATGGTATGATTCATCCTTGAAGCTATTCTATATCCATCTCCAGTGGACCCTGTAGATGGGTATGTGATGCCTCCTGTAGATACTACAATCTTTGATGCATTTAATGATATCTTATCATTTTCTATTAAGAATACTGGTTCCATCCTTTCATTTAATTCATGTTCAATATCATTTGCATTAATTGGACAATTGGTATGTATATCCACTTCCAATTCTTCAAGATATTCTTCTAAAATATCTAAAATGTCCTGTGCATCTTCACTGTCTGGGAAGATTCTCTTCTTGTCCTCAATGTGGAATTCAAGGTCTTTCTCTTCAAATATTTCAAGCAGTTTTTCTTGAGGCAAAGTGTACAATGCATGCTTAAGGAAATTCTTGTTCTTATTGTAATAGTTCAATTGATCATGAATCGGTGTGCTGTTTGCAATGTTGCAGCGTCCTCCTCCAGTCATGAGAAGCTTTTTTCCTAAGCTATCATTCTTTTCTATTATGCATACAGTTTTTGGGCCTAAAACCTGCGCTGCCCTTATTGCAGCCATCATTCCTGCTGGCCCTCCTCCTATAATTGCTACCTTATATTCCTGCATATTATTACCTTGAATTCAATTTTTAAAATAGTTTGTTAAAATTTAGTAAAATGAGTTTAAAAATAGTGGTTTTTTATATAAAATTAAATTTAATAAATAAGGAAATTCCTTATTTATTGTTTTTTAATTAATTTTATAATTTTTTATTAATTATGGAGTTAATCTGTGTCTGTCTCTTGGGAAGAGTACAGTTTCCCTAATGTTTTCAACACCGGTTAATACCATAGCTAATCTGTCAGCACCTACACCCCAACCAGCATGAGGAGCCATACCGTATTCGAATGCTTTCAAGTAACTTCCGAATCCATCTGGGTTTAAGTCTCTTTCAACCATTTGTTTCACTAAAAGGTCGTATTGGTGAACCCTTGTGGAACCTGATGAGATTTCGAGGTTTTTGTACATCAAGTCGAAAGCATGGCTGATTTCTGGAGTGTCTTCGTAAGGCATTGCATAGAATGGCTTGATAGCTGATGGCCAATCGGTTAAGAAGTAGAAACCTTCTTGAGTGTCTCCTAAAGCTTTTTCAGCTTCTCTGGATAAGTCTTCTCCCCATTCCATATCGATTCCTTTGGAATTGATTATATCTACAGCATCATCATATTTCACTTCTGGGAATGGTCCTTCAGGGATAGCGCTTAAATCGTATTCCAAGATTTCCAATTCTTTAGCGCAGTTTTCCTTAGTGGATTTGAGTACTGCAGTGATCATTCCATCCAATACTTTCATTACATCCACATCGTCTGCAAAGGAGATTTCACAGTCAATGGAAACAGCTTCGTTCAAGTGTCTTAATGTGTCGTGCTCTTCAGCTCTGAAGATTTGTCCGATTTCAAATACCTTGTCAAATCCAGCACCCATCATCATCTGTTTGTATAATTGTGGAGATTGGCCGAGGAATGCTTCTTTTTCAAAGTAAGTGATTGGGAAAAGTTCAGTTCCTCCTTCAGTAGCGGATGCTACAAGCTTAGGAGTGTTGATTTCAATCATGCCTTGTTCATAGAAGTAGTCACGAACGGTTTTGAACATGTTAGCTTTTATCTTGAAGATAGAGCTTACATTTGCTTTTCTTAAATCCAAGAATCTTGAGTTTAATCTTGTATCGATTTCAGCCTTTACCTTTTCGGTAGGGTCCATTGGCAATGGCTGTTTAGCAGGGTTAAGGATAATTACTTCAGCTGGAATGATTTCAACACCGTTTGGTGCTTTTCCTGCATCTTGTACAGTACCTTTAATAGCCACTACAGATTCTTTTCTGAGTGCTCTTAAATCATCTAAGATGCTTGCATCTACCTTTTTACTTGGTGCAGTGATTTGCACTAATCCATCTCTGTCTCTGATGATTACAAAGATGATTCCACCTAAATCTCTTATTTCATGTACCCAACCCATGATAAGGACTTCTTCCCCACTGATATCTGGGTTTACGTCTTTTGAATAATGAGTTCTTCTTAAGTCGCCTAATAAATAATCCACGTTAATCGCCTCGATTATATTTACAATTTAATTTTGTTAATTTTTAATTATAATAAATTTTTAATTATAATAAACATAATAATTGCTTTAATTATAATAATTATATTATTTCTTTAATTTATTTAAACTTAGTTTTTTTAATTACTTTTTATCCAATCTCACTTTCACTGAATTTGCATGTGCATAGAATCCTTCATATTCAGCTATTGGAATCACTGTTTTGGAAAGCTCTTCTATTCCTTCCCTTGTTAGGGTCTGAACAGTAGGTTTCTTAAGGAATGCTTCAGTTGAAAGACCGGAATACATTTTTGCTCCGCCTCCTGTTGGTAAAACATGGTTTGTACCGGAACCGTAGTCACCAGCAGCAACTGGAGAATACTTGCCTAAGAAAATGGAACCTGCATTTTTAATCCTGTCAAGAACAGATGCATCATCTTCAGTGCATATGATTAAATGTTCAGGAGCATATGTATTTGTAAAGTCAATAGCATCTTCCATATTTTCACATAGGATAATATGTCCGTGCTTTTCTAAAGACTCTTCGATTATTTCACGTCTTTCTGCCTCTTTTGCAAATTCTTCAATCAAATCTTTTGAAGCATTAGCTATTTCCTCATCATCAGTTACCAAGAAGCATGATGCTTCAGGGTCATGCTCTGCCTGAGATAAGAAGTCATGAGCGAGATACTCTGGAATTGCGGTACTGTCACACAAGATTAATACTTCAGATGGCCCTGCAGGGAATTCGATATCCACATCACCGTAAACAAGTTTTTTTGCTCCGGTAACGAATACGTTTCCAGGACCTACAATCTTTTCGACCTTTTCAATTGACTCAGTTCCATAAGCCATTGCAGCAATAGCTTGAGATCCGCCGCATTTGTAGATTTCGTCTGCTCCAGCCAAGTCTGCAGCAACAAGGATTGCATCCATTATCTTGCCGTCAGGTCCTGGAGGTGTGCAACAGATGATTCTTTCCACTCCAGCTATTTTTGCAGGAATTACTTCCATTAAAATAGATGAAGGGTAAGCAGCTCTTCCTCCTGGAATGTAACAGCCAACACTGTTGATTGGCCTGATGATCTGTCCAGCAGTGATTCCAGTGTTCACTTCCATAAACCATTCTTCTGGAATCTGAGCCTTATGGAATTTTTCAATGTTTCCAGATGCTCTTTTAAGCGCTTCAATAAGATTCTTATCCAAATTATCGTAAGCTTCTTTGATTTCATCTTCTGAAACCTGCAAATCATCCAATTCTGCCTTATCAAACTTTGCAGTATATCTTTTTACAGCTTCGTCCTTGTTTTCCTTAACATCCTTTAAGATGTCTGAAACTATATTCAGGACTTCACTGATATCTGCTTGTGACCTTTTGATTAAATCATTTGCAGTTTCCTTATCATATTTTAGAATTTCCATTCTACCACTCTTACTAAATAAAAATAAACTAAATAAAATTATTATAATTTCATTTGTTGTTCTTATGCATCTTGTCTTATGATATATCCGATGCATAATTTATAACATAATTAAATATATTTTTTATATTTTATATACATTATTAATAATAATATAAAATTCTTTTATTTTTAGAGCAAATTTCGCTGATTTTTCATGAGATCTCACATTTTTCAATAATTTTAACTGTTTAAAAATTCCATTTGTTTAATTTAGTTAAGTAGTAGTTTGTCTATTTTTCAGAAATTTTTATTAGAAATAATCTAAATTTTATTAAAAAAACTTGCTTTGAATTCCAATTCAACACAAAGGTTTATATATTTTTGATACAAAGAATTAAATATAAAAATTTATATAGTTAAACATAAATTTTAAATACAATCATGTTTAAAATAACATTAACAAAATAAATTTGAGTATGTAATTTAGGTAGTTCATTATTGGGGTTTATATAGGGGATTTTGTTGTTAGTATTTTAAATCCTAAAAAGAGTATATAAATCTCTTGGTATTTGTGGTGAATTCATATTTTATAGCTTATTTTTATGTTTGTTATGTGTTTAATGATTAAGTTAAATAATAATTTAACTAAGTCAGATTTTATTTTTACAATTTTAAAATATAGGAAAGGTATTATATGTATAAGGATGAAATGATTCAATTACATCAATTTTTAGTATATGTTTTAAAATATTTAGACACTGATAACTCTGCTCATGAGTTCTTTGACGATTACCTTGCGTTAAATATAAGTCCTCATCACATTCACAGAACAAAAGCAGAGCACAAACATGCAATATTCGTTCTTTCTAACATTATTTCTGAAGTGATTTTAAACAAGGAAGAGGGATCTGTTCCTCCAAATGTTTCAAACGCTTTAAGAGATCTTGTAAGAAGATCCAAAAAAGAATTAAAGGCAGCTGAAGCTGCTCAATCCAAATAATTCTTTTCTTTTTTTATTTTTTTATTTATTTTTATAGCATTTTTTACTATTTTTCCAGTTTTTTGTTTCTTTTTTTAACAGTTTTACCTTGCATTTTTTATTATTTTCTTAGTTTTTACAGATTCTACACTATCTATCTTTTCTAAAATCATTTCTTTAAATTATTTTTCTATGAGTCGAAAAGATTTAAATATTTTATTACTAATATATATTTATAGTATAAAATATTAATACGAAAATATTAAATAAGAAAAATGTCAATAAGGATATTTTTAGTATTTTTGTATTTAGATTGAAAAGCAAGAATTAAAACGAGAATTAAATCATTCATTAAAATAATTATAATTAAATAAACTTTTGAAGGGTGATATCTTGAAAGTTATTATTGATGCTGCAAATGTTGCACATTTTCATAAAGAGGAAGGCGCAAAGGCTAAATTAAAGAACATTACCTTGGCTGTTAAGGCATTGGAAGAAGAAGGTCATGACTTTTTAATCATAGCGGACGCTTCCTTACGTCATAATATAGATGATAAAGAGACTTTTGTCAGATTGGTTAATGATGGAATCATTGATGAGGTTCCTGTAGGAACCATTGCAGACCATTACATTCTTGACTTGGCTTATGAAGAGGATGCAAAGGTATTGTCCAATGACAAGTTCAGGGATTTCATGTCTGAATTCCCAGACATCAACAGCATAAGGATTCCATTTTCAATTCAGGACAATGAATTGGTTATGGGAAAGGCCAAAAAGCCTAAGAAGGTCAAGAATCTCTTGCAGAACATCTGTGATGAAACATTGAATGAGCTTGAAAGAAAACGTTGGGTTGTCTACAAAGGAAAGGAAACAACCAAATTCACTCCATTGAATGTTGCAAAGCAAGCCATTCTCTTGCTTGATGAGTCTGAACAGGATAACGTTTCCTCAAAAATAGAAGGAATATTCTCCAAATTGCCAATGTTTGACAAGGTTATGGAAATGGTGGATGATGTTGAAACATCAGTTCCATATGTGATCTTTGTTCTTGTTCATCCAAAAGACTATAAGGCTGCTGTAAAGGATGCAGGTAACATTTCAGTAACTGTAGCGGATAGATTGAGATTGGTTCACAAGCCACTCATTGCAGTTAGAAATGACTTGTTCATCAAGCCAGGCTACTTTGGATTGAACATCGTCTTGACTGATGAGGTGGAAGACAATCCTCCATACAACATTGAAATTCAAACAAACACCTATGATGAAGTCTTCATTAAGAAGAATTCAAGAAACATTGCAAGTACAATTGCAGGCAGATTAGGTTCCTGGAAGTTCCCATTCGTTTCAGTCAAGCCTAACATGATTCTTGAAAAGCCAGGTGAGTTTGAAATCTATCTGGAAAAGAATTCCAAGAAAAAGAAAGATAAGGATTAATCACCTAATCTTTCAATTTATATTTTTTAAAATCCTATCTAATGGATTCATTACAATTCGATTTATGATATTTAACGATTCATGCTTAACAATTTATTGATATTTAAAAAACTAAAAGGAGGTAAAATATGGCTGAACATAGTATTATAAGAAAGCTTATTTCATTAGTTACAAAACATGAAATCATAAGCATAGGTACTAAATACTTCCCTACAACTCCATTGGAAACTGAATATGTGGACATGTTCAATTACACTCAAACCATGCTAATGGAGATTGACAAGGCACATATCACAACAGAAAGTATTTTTACCAACTTGGTTAGACAGGTTGGCCGTGAAA
>JAEEWY010000191.1 GCA_016291275.1 Methanobrevibacter sp.
AAGAAATATCCATTCTGCAGGCATATTCATTCAGCTATTGATTCAACAGTATTATTGAAAGATGAATTTAATAATATAAATTTTGATGATATTGATTCTATTGATATAGAGACTTATAAGATAGCAAGTGAGCATGATAATTTCAATCCTAAAAATGTTCAGGATTTAAAGCAATCCTTGCCTTATGCAGTAGCTATTGCTATAGTCTGTGATGATTTAAGTTTGGATTCAATTGATGAATTGATTGATAAAGGTCTTTTTGATGAAGAATCAGATGATGATGAGATTATAAAAATTAAAGATATTGCAGATAAAATCAATATTTACAATACTGAAGAATTAAATCAATTGACTCCAGATAAAAGACCCTCTAAAGTAATAATTAAGTTTAAAGAAAAAGCTCTGGAAAAAACGACTTATTATCCATTGGGAGAAGTGGAAAATCCTTTAAAAGAAGAGGATGTTTTAGAGAAATTCAAACTTTTAAATCCTAAATTTAATAGGAATAAGTTACAAATAATTAAACATATGGAAAATTATTCAATTCAAGAAGTTTTTGAAGAATTGGATTTATTAGATTAAAATTTATTGATTAAAAATAGAATTAATTAAAGATTATCAGATAATTAATTATAAAAAGTGATTTTTATGATGGATGAAACTAAAAAATCATTGGAAAAGTTAGGAATCAATGAAATACATGATGATTATGTATCAAAAAAGAGATTTGAAGATGGGGGACAATATAGATTTGAAGTTCCAGGAATACAAGGGCCTTCTGCACTTGAATCTCTTTTAGAGGCTTCCAATGATTATGACTTAACAATTCATAGGGCCACTCAAACCAAAGGAATCATGTTTTTATTGGATGATGAAATAAGCAAAATGGTTGATTTGGCTCAAGATGCAAATATGCAATTGTTTTTAGCTGTTGGTCCAAGGGCTCCTTATGATACAAGTGCCACTGTTCAAACTGAAGAGGGAAAACGTATCGGATACAGATTAAGAGGTTACAATAACCTTGTTTATGCTATTGAAGACGTTAAAAGAGCAGTTGATTTGGGAGTTAGAGGCATCTTATTATATGATGAAGGTTTGCTTTATGCTCTTTCTAAAATGAGAGATGCAGGAGAACTTCCTAAAGACGTACTGTTTAAGTTGTCTGCTCATGCAGGCTGTTCCAATCCTGCTTCAGCTAAACTCTTTGAATCAATTGGATTGAACTCACTTAATCCTGTAAGAGACCTTCAGATTCCAATGTTGGCATCATTGCGTGATGCGATAGATATTCCAATTGATATTCATACTGAAAATCCTAAATCCACCGGAGGATTCATACGCCATTATGAAGTTCCTGAAATGATTAAGGTGGCAAGTCCAGTCTATTTGAAGACTGGAGGATCCGTTGCAAAGCATCATAGTTGGGACACAACTGAGAAGGAAGCTCGTCAGAGAGCTAAGCAAGTGGCGTTGATTAAAGATTTAATTGAAAGGCATTATCCGGATGCTATAATGAGCAAATTATAAAAAAAATTATTGTGATTTAGTCATTTAAATGGTTTTTTTTGATTTTTTCAAATTAAGATTATTGTTGATATTATGGATTTGATTGAAAAGGTTCAAGATGCAGTTGTAAATGCAGGCAGTTCCTATAGTCAAGACAGGCTATCTGCTTATGAAAAGGCTCTAAAGTTGGAAAAGGAGCTAAACAATGAAAATGCAGTTTGGGCCTTGGAACAAATGATTGAAAACTTTAAGGTAGCTAATGAAAAGAAGCTTCCATTATGTGATGATACTGGAATTCCACATGTCTTGATTGAAATAGGTCAGGAAAGGGAAATTCCTAAAGGATTTTTCAATGAAATCAATATTGGCATTGCACAAGGACTTGATAAACTTCCAGGAAGGCCAATGGCTGTTAAGGGAAATGATATTGAACGCATTGAGCAATCACAAGGTTTATACAATGAATCCAATATGATGAAGCCTGCTTCCTTTTTAATTGAAGAGAAAGATGAATCCACTTATGGAAGACTGATTGGTGTGGATGAAGATAAGATAAGAATCACAATTCTATTGGAAGGTGGAGGTCCTGAAATAAGGGCAAAAACCTATAGGGTTTTCCATAAAAGAGACTCAAAAATAGTTTTCGGTGAAGCTTTGGATTGGCTAAAGGAATCATTGGCTATGTTAGGCTGCACTCCATCAATTCCAGCTATTGGAGTTGGAAGAACCCACTTTGAGGCAAATGCATTGATGATAAGGGCAATGGCTCATGGCAATTTAAGCAATCAATCGGATATTGAAAAATACATTGCAGAAGAGTTGAATAAGACAAATATAGGTCCTTTAGGTCTTGGTGGTAAAACAACA
>JAEEWY010000192.1 GCA_016291275.1 Methanobrevibacter sp.
GTAATCAGGCATTCTTTAATTAAAAAACCAGTTTTAAACTACATGTCATTATATTATACTCATAAAAAGGAAATCAAAAGGCAAATAGAAGAATTCAAGCCAGATGTGATTATGGGATTAGGTTTGCTTAATGCATATTCCGCTTCAAAGATTGCCAATAAGCGTAATATTCCATTTGTATACTATCTGATTGATGTGCTCTATGCACTTATTCCTGAAAAGGCATTTCAATCATTTGGAAAGAAAGTCAATATGAAGGCAATAGAGCGTTCTGACCTTGTGATTACAATCAATCAAAAGCTTAAAGAATTGGCAATAGATTTAGGAGCTAATCCAAATGAAACCATTTTAATCGATGCTGGAATTGATTTAAATGACTTTGACCCTCAACTTGATGATTCAAATATAAGAAGTATGTATAACATAGGCAAAAATGACACAGTTCTCTTCTTTATGGGTTGGATCTATGAATTTGCAGGTATGAAGGAATTGGCTATTGAGCTTGGAAAGAACAAGGAAAAGTATCCTAATATGAAGATTCTCATTGTAGGTGATGGTGATGCCTATGACAAGATGGTTCAGATAAAGGAGGAATACAATCTTGGAGACCAATTGATACTTACAGGCAAGCAGCCATATGAAATGATTCCTGAATTTTTGGCAGCTGCAGATTTCTGTCTTCTTCCAGCTTATATCGATGAGGAGATCATGCAGGATATCGTTCCAATCAAGCTTTATGAGTATTTGGCCATGGAAAAGGTGGTTATAGCAACAGAGCTTCCTGGAATTTCCAAGGAGTTCGGTTATGGAAACGGAATTGAGTATGTACAAAAAGCAGAGGAAGTTTTGGAAACTGCTCGGAAGATTCTTGATGAAGGAAGATATGAAGAGATTTCCAAAAAAGGACGAGAATATGTCAAGTCCAATGATTGGGAAGCGATTACTGATAAGTTTGAAAAGGCTTTGAATGACTTGATCGGATAATAGTTTTAAGATATAAGAACAAGTAGAAATCTTTATAACTCATTAAGTTCAATTAAGATTTACACATCAATTTTTTAACTTTTTTAAGTGATGTTAAATTATTTTAAAAAATTTTGTTTTAACTGAAAAGTTCTAATTGGTGATATTATGGCTAGAAAAACTTTCAATGAAAAATTAAACGATTCTAAAGACATGCCTAAAATTATAAAAGTTACAGATGAGAAATTTATTGAACGTTATGGTGGAGAGGATATGCTGATTGCTCCTCCATTGGAGTACAATGAAATCATGGCTAGGATTCCTAAGGGAAAACTGATTACTACAGGTCAAATTAGAGAATTTTTAGCAAAGAAACATGGTGCGGAATTTACTTGTCCCTTGACTGCAGGTATTTTCATTTCTTTAGCTGCTCAAGCAAGTGAGGAAAGGGAGGATAATAAGATACCATTTTGGAGAACTCTTAAAAAGGATGGGGAGTTGAATCCAAAATATCCTGGAGGAGTGGAATATCAAAAGGAAATGCTTGAATATGAAGGCCATAGCTTCATTACAAAAGGAAGAAAGAATATAAGATATTTTGTTGAAGATTATGAAGATAAATTATTTGAGTTAGAATAACTTTTTAGTTATTTTAACTAATTTTTATATTTGTATTGAATAATTGATTTTTTTTATTTTTGATTTAACTGATTTTCACCATCAAATAATTGGGGATTGTTTATGCCAGAATTAACATTTAGAAATGCAGAAGAAAAAGATGTTCCTTTAATCTTGGAATTCATTAAGAAATTAGCTGATTATGAGCATCGTTTAGATGAAGTGATAGCTACTGAAGAAGCTTTAAGGTATTGGATTTTCGATAAGAATCAAGCTGAAGTCATTTTTGCTCTTGAGGATGGTAAGGAAATAGGATTTGCATTTTTCTTCTTAAGTTTTTCAACTTATATTGCAAATGTCAATATGCACCTTGAAGATCTTTTCATTGACCCTGAATATCGTGGTAAAGGTTATGGAAAGGCACTGCTTAGAGAACTTGCAAAGATTGTAAAGGAAAGAGGTTATGGCAGATTTGAATGGACTTGTCTTGAATGGAATGAGCCAAGCAAGGAATTCTATAAGTCCATTGGTGCGGAAGAAAAGGATTGGGATGTTTTCCACTTTACAGGAAAATCCTTGGATGATTTTGTAAATGAAGACTAATTCTTTATAATTCTCAATTCCTTTTTTTTACTTTTTACAATCTTTATTTTATCTATTTTTACTTTTATTTTTACAATTATTCATTTTTTTAATTATTTTATATTTAATAATTATTCAATAGTTTATTTTTTAATTAATTTTTTGCTATTTTTTATAAGAAATTCATTTATTTTATTGAAAAACAC
>JAEEWY010000193.1 GCA_016291275.1 Methanobrevibacter sp.
GAAATCACTCCTGTAAAAAATGAAATAATCGGCATTATCTCCATCTTAAAAACTCCCATTATTCTTTATTAGTTTCCACTGATCTCTTTCAAGTGAGCCAAATATTCCTCTGGATTTTCATACCCATCAATTCTGCCTAGTTCATTTCCATCTTCATCTAAAACAACAGTTGTAGGAGTTCCATAAATATTTAATTGAGAGGTTAACTCTGGACTTTCACTTGTTTGTGTAATCAATATAATGTAATTATCATTTATTTCCTTTTGAACAGCTGGATCTGATAAGGTATCCTCCTTAAGGTAATCACAATAGATGCATGCTGCTCCATCAAATACAATCATTACATTCCTGTGATGTGCCTTAGCATCCTTGAATGCCTGCTTCAAATCATTGCAGAAATACAATCCATCAATGTAAGATCCTTCATAATATTTTGAATCATAATTCATCTTATCAGCTTTACTGCCTTTATCTGCATTCTTGGAATTATCTTCAGTTTTATTGGAATCAACGAAACAAACACCATTTTCACAGTTGGATGAGTCTGCATCTACACTTGAATCGGAAGTAGGTATAAGACTTACTGAATCATCAAAAGAGCTAGGTGCATCTGCAACCATAACAATTCCACAGACTAAAAATAGAGCTAAAATTAGAATAATTAAAAATTTAAATTTTCCCATAATATCTCCCCCAAGGATAATATGTATAGGGTTATTTAAATAATTTACTAAAAAATTTAAAAAATTAAAAAGAGTTCTTAACTAATAATAAAAAAATGAAAAAATATGAAAAAATATTAAATATTAAAAAATATTAAAAAATAGGATTATTTGAAAAAAAAGAAAATAGAATAGAAATTATTCTAAACTAACAAAGTTCTTAAGTATTTTCAATCCTGGAACTCCACTTTTTTCTGGGTGGAACTGGGTTGCAAATACATTATCCTTTGATACTGCAGCAGTTAAATCAATGCCATAATCTACAACAGCAGACAAATTGCTCTCATCATCAAGCACTGCATGATATGAGTGTACAAAATAAAAGTCCTTGCCATCCACACCATCTAAGATAGGGCATTCCTTAACTTGCTTCAATTGATTCCATCCCATATGAGGAATCTTTCTGCCTTCTGGAATCTTAGCAACATGTCCTTTGAAAATGTCGAGCCCTTTTACGCCTGGAGACTCTTCACTTGAGGATAAAAGCACTTGAAGACCTAAGCAAATACCTAAAAATGGCTTTCCATCATCAATATGTTCGAAAATCACATCTTTAAAAGGCTCAATGTTTTCCATAGCTGTTCCAAAAGCACCCACTCCTGGAAGAACAAGATGTTTGGCATTTGCAATCTCATTTGGATCGCTTGTAATGATGGCTTCAACACCTATCTTTTTAAAGCTATTGGAAATGCTTCTGAGATTTCCACTTTTATAGTCAATTATTGTAATCATAAAATTACCTGCAAATAAAATATTATATTGAAATTTTTTTGAATAATTGAAATTTTAGTTAAATATATTAAACTATTTTTAGAAAAAATTATTCCATTACTTAAATTAAAATAACGATTAATTAAAATGATAGTTAATTAAATAAATATTAATTTTATTCAAGCTCCCATTCAATAACTGAACGTATCATCATACCAAAGTCTGAATCCACAATCTCATCTACACCTAATGTCTTAGAATGAGCATCTAATTCAGCAATGACATGTGAGTACCCTAATTCATTAAGCGGTTGAACAAGTCTTGGACCATCTGTAACAGCAATGGTTTCACAGTCAAGCTCTTCAACATACAATGCATGTGGAACACCAGCAACAATCACAAGGTCTGGTTTGATTTCCTTAAGATATTCCTCTGCCTTTCTTGGAGTGATTGGATATTCATCTAATCCCCCGGTAATGCATTCAATATCAATACCAGTTTCATTAAGTTCCTTAGTTATATTTACTGCATGTTGTCTTATTCTTGGAAGACCAATGTTTTCATCCAAATTAGCAATGAAATGAAGATTTCCTATATCCTTATTAGACTCTGCTCCATCAACAAGTGGGGAGAAATCACAATTTAAAATGTCTGCAAAGAGATAGGAAGTTTCCTTTTTGGCATTCAATACAAATGCTACCTTTTTGCCTTCTTGAATTGCTTTAACAATAATCTTTGCTACCTTTTCCTTGCTATCACCAAAATTAGGCTTGATGTATTTTCCTTGTGCCATTCCACGAGTCTTTTCAACATGTGTTGCAAGCCTTAGCATTTCATTTTGACGATCAGCTTCCTCTTGAGGAATTACACCATATTCTACAGCAGAGTTAAGCACTGCAATAGCTCCTTCTGTATTGTCACCTTCACCAAAACCG
>JAEEWY010000194.1 GCA_016291275.1 Methanobrevibacter sp.
GAGTTAAAGAATTATTATAATTCTTTATTCTTTTTTTTTATTCGATTTTTATTATTTTTTACTATTTCTTCCAATTATTATTTTTAATTCAACTTTTTCATTTTTTCATTTTTTCATATTTCGTATAATTTAAATATTTTTAAAACCTAATTTTACATATTCAATATTAAATGGGTTAAGATTAAGGGGATAAAATGAAATTGGAAATCAATACAGAAACATGTACTGGATGTAAATTATGTGAAACCGTTTGCATTAGGGATAATATTGGAATTATTGATAAGAAAGCGGTTGAAGTGGATAATGGTGATTGCTTTGACTGTGGGCATTGTTTAGCTATTTGTCCAACTGGCAGCATATCCTTAAAGGCATATGAAGATCAAAAAGACCGTGTTGAAGATTATAATCCTCGTGAAATTCCAATCAATTCTGAAGATTTATTGCAATTCCTAAAACAGCGCAGAAGCATTCGCTGGTTTAAGAAGAAAAAAGTGGATAAGGAAACTTTTGATAAGCTATTTGAAGCGACTTACTATAGTCCAAGTGCGCAAAATGCTCAAGATGTGGAATTCGTTGTTCTTGATGAAAAACTGGATGATTTCATGCATTTGGTTTATGATATTATCAAAGTGGAAGAAGACGAATTCTTCAGAATAAAGCAATTTGGTGAGTATCTTAGAGGTGAAGGAGATTATAAGAATCATCCGCTTCTTTGGGAAGGAACACAGATGATTTTGTCTTTTTCCAAAAGTCAGGCAAATGCACTTATTGCAAATACAAGGCTTGAGCTATTGGCTTATGCAATGGGTCTTGGAGGATTCTATTCATTATTCACTCTTAAGGCAGATGAATTGGATCATGAAAGATTAATGGAATTCTTCCCAGAAATAGACTCTGATAAGCATATGTATTCTGCATTCATAATAGGTTATCCGAGAGTAAAATACAGAAGAACAGTTCCTCATAAAAAAATAGATATTCATTTTAAATAATCATTCAAATAATCATTCAAATAATCATTCAAATAATCATTCAAATAATTATTTAAATAAATTATTAGAAATAATCCTTTTTGTCTGATTTTAATTTTCTATCTTTTTCATCGTACACTCTTCTTAGATTCAAGGAAACTAATCTTTTTGTAGAGATTGCAGTTATTGGAGCTAAAAAGAAAGTCAGGATTGAAATGCCTATTTCAAGAAGACTTAAGGTATTTGGAGCAATGTCAACAAAGCAAGACACTGTAAATGTTTGTGCGATTACTGCACAGATTAAAATGGTAATGACATATTTTGCACCATAGTCTTTTAACAACCTGAATATTTCATTGTAGTCAAAAGCCTTAAAGAACTTTCCATCATTCTCATATCTATTAAGAATAGCTCCTATTAATGTCATATAAACAAAAATGAACATAATTAAGAAAATAATTGCTAAAGGAATATTGTCTGCAAGGAAATAAAATTGGGCATAATTGAATAGAACTGTCATCACAATCCCATAAATTAGAATGATGCAATATTTTTTAAAACCTTCCCAAACTAATTTTTTGAGTTTATTATATTGTGGAGGCTTGTTTTCTCCTAATAATCCTTTAAAAACTATTCTTGTCCCATATCCTATTTCCACAAACACTAAAATAGAAGTAATGATAGGTATGATTCTGTTCTGATTAAAATTGCTGAAATCAAGACTTTTTAAAACAGAAATTGCCAAATCTATTTTGCTCATATCTGACTTATTTAAAATGGTGATGAGAAATAATATGCTTCCGGTTATGAGGATTATTTTCCAATCCAAAAATGGATATCTTATCGCATCTTTCAAATCATTTTTTAATGGGTCAAACATTTTATCAAATAAATCTAAATTGTGATGATGTGAATTCTTAAGAGTTATTTGCTCATAAGGTTAATTTAACAGATAAAGTTGAAAATCCTTGATCCATTTCAGATGAAACGGATAATTGGTGAAATTTAGGAAATGACTTTTTGACATGTTCAAGGATTCTAAAATCAATGTAGATTTCTGTAACATAAAATTCAAATCCATCTGTAAAGTAGTAAGTAGGCTTTCTGCACTTGAGCTTTGCACCGTAGAAGAAATCTTCAAGCCTATTTTCCAAATCCCATTTCTCGTTTTCACTTAACTCTTTTCCATTGATGTAGTCAATTATTTCATCTTCCAATCCTTCTTCAATAGGGTAGAGTCTTAAGTCATTTTCCATTTCTTCTAAGTCTTGATACAATTCTTCTCTGTTTAATTCAACCATAGTGTCACCAAATTTAAATCTAAAAATAGAGAGATTTTTAAAAAGTATTTCTTTAAAAAATTTTAATAATTTAAATTTTAATCATTTA
>JAEEWY010000195.1 GCA_016291275.1 Methanobrevibacter sp.
AATACATTGATAATTATAAAAATGCATGAATATTAATAAAATACATGATATTTAATAATAATAAAATATTTGATATTAATAGATAATAATAAATTTTATTAGAAATAATTTAATATTAATAATTAAGTAATAATAATAATAAGATTAAAGATTCATTTTCAAATTATAAGTTTATTAATTTGATTTATTAAATTTTTTAAGTAATTCTGGGCAGTTGAGATTAATCTCGGGTTCCCACGATGCTTCTGATAGTGGATATCCTTTCCATTTGACAAGGTATTGTATTTTTCCATAGTGTTTCCTTTTATCCAGTATTTCCTCGACTTCATATTCTTCATCATCATTAACTATGATCGGAGGTGGTGGTTCTTTCTTTCTTTTAAAGTTATCTTCATAATATGGCTCAAGTTCAGACACGTGGATAATTGGATGTACTCTTATGCTTTTTGGAAAGTCAATTTTATAAGTTACTGGTGAGACCTTTTCAAGAATTTTGTAAGGTCCTAACTTTCTTGGCTTTAATTTTTTATTTTTGTTTCTTATTAAGAGTGAACTATTAACCCAAACTTTATCGTTTACTTTAAATTCAGGAGCTTTAATTCTATGTTGATTGGCAAATTTTTCTTGTTTATTACTTGCTAATTTTAAGTTTTCCTTTAATTTTTTGAAAAGTTCAGCTAAGTCTTTTGTGAATTCTTGAGCACGAGGAACGTCAATAGAACTTGGTACAGCTGGTGAGAAACGAGGATTATAGCCGTAGTTTGCATAAAAAGGTGAATTCTGTAGTGATTCTTGAACTGAATTGTTATAGCAGAATTCGGCAAGGAATAGATAATTATGCCAGTTTGATCCTTTGAAGTTGGAATAGCATCTGAGGAATTGTTCAACAACGGAGTTCACCCTCTCCGTTAAACCGTTGGTTTGATGGTGGAATGGAGAAGAAAGTTTCATAGAGATTTTGAGAGTTTTGCAAATTGAAGTCCAGAATTTGGAGGTAAATTGAGTACCTCTATCAGTAAGAATTTCATTTGGTAATCCATGGATTTTGAAGATATGGGTCATGAATGCTTTAGCAGTGTCTTCAGAGGAAGGAACATTAGGAAATGGAATAAAATGACCCATTTTTGTGAATCTATCTAGAATAACAAGAATACAATTATAACCATTTGAGGGCGGTAGGTCGGTGATAAAGTCCATCGAAAGTGAAGTCCAAGGGCGATCAGGAATTTCAAGTGGGTTCAGGAATCCATAAGGTTTATGTCTCGACTCTTTAGACCGACAACAGATTTCGCATGACCTAATATAGTCTTTGATATCATTTTGCATGGAAGGCCACCAGAAGTCTCGATTGATTAAAGAGAAGGTTTTCTTGAAACCGAAATGTCCTGCAGAAGGAGAGTCATGACAGATATTTAATACAGAGGAGCGACAATTTGGGGGAACGTAGATTTTTCCTTTGAAGAGTAAGAAATTATTACTTAGAGAGAAATTATTATATTTAGGGGAGTCCTGTTTAGAATTGATTTTCTCACAGATTTCATTATAATAATTGTCCTTCTTGCATTCATTGAGTATTTGATCGTTTAAAGTGGCAATGGAAGCGGCAGCACAAAAATTGTCGGGTTGAAGTACGTTAAAAGGAATATCAGAGGACAGTTCTTCTTTGTTTGCAGCATAATCGGGTCTTCGAGAAAGAGCGTCAGGTTTACCATTAGCAGATCCAGCACGATAGGTGATTTTGAAATTGAATTCTGATAAGAAAAGAGCCCAACGAACAAGTCTTTGTGACATTTTCTCAGGTTTCTTTTGATACAACAGATTTCGATGGTCAGAGAAAATGGTAAATGGAATTGAAGTACCTTTCAAGAGGTGCCTCCATTGTTCTAACGCTTCAACGATTGCTAGAAGTTCTTTGTCATAAATAGGATAATTTTTCTCGGCAGCAGTAAGCGATCTTGAAAAAAATGCAATAGGGTGAATTTTATTATCTTTTTGTGATGTTTGAGATAAAATAGCGCCTATAGCGAAATTACTACTGTCTGTTTCTACAAAGAAAGGAAGGTCACGATTTGGATAAGCCAGAATAGGAGATGAAGAGAATTTGGATTTTAATTCATCGAATGATTTTTGAGTAGCAGGAGACCAAACAAATTTTGCGTTTTTCTTCAGAAGAGAATTAAGTGGATGAGTCATTGCGGCGAATCCAGGGATGAAGCGTCGATAATAATTAGCAAGTCCTAAGAACGATTGAAGTTGTTTCACATCGGTGTCACGAGATCGATTTCAATTCATTTTGAAATCGTTTGAAATTACTTTTCAAAAAACCTCCTTTTTGAAATAAAAAATAATATTA
>JAEEWY010000024.1 GCA_016291275.1 Methanobrevibacter sp.
ACATTATTTAGTTTCTTATTTTACGAACTTTTTTTAACTTTTTTATTTTTTAGCTTTTTTTATTGACATTTTTTAGTTTGATCTATTATTCTAATTTTTTAATATTTCTTAGAATTTTTCTTATATTAGCATTGTTTTTTATTAGTAATTCTTCCAAATATCAAAAACTTTATATAGTATGTATAACAATTGTTATATAATGAATATTTTTCTTAAAATTTATTTTTAATATTTCACTATTTTTAATATTTCTTCATTAAGAATAGAACACTTGCAAATATAAAATATAACAATTGTTATTTTTTTAATGTTCATATTAAAAATATTTTTCTAAAAAGAATATTTTTAAGAATTTTATTAAATTTCTAATTTATTAAAATCCACTAGTATTCATTATATTTATTAAATTATTATATTATAGGTGATAAAATGACTAACAAAAATTATGGATTAAGTACTTTAGGATTACATGCAGGACAAGAAGAACCAGACCCAGCAACTGGAGCAAGAGCTGTTCCGATTTATCAAACTTCATCTTATGTATTTAAGGATACGGATCAGGCAGCAAATAGGTTTGCTCTTCAGGAATTTGGTCAAATTTATAGTAGATTAACTAACCCTACTAACGATGCATTTGAAGCAAGAATTGCCGCTATCGAAGGTGGAAATTCTGCAATATCTGCAGCAAGTGGTTTAGCTGCCATTACTTATGCTTTATTAAACATTACACAACCTGGAGATGAAATTGTTTCTGCAGATAATTTATATGGTGGAACATATCAATTGTTTGATTACACTTTCAAAGATTTGGCACGTAATGTTATCTTTGTAGATTCTCAGGATCTTGATGCTTTTGAAGCTGCAATAACCGATAAGACTAAAGCAATTTATGTGGAATCTATTGGAAATCCAAAATTGGATGTTCCTGAATTTGAGAAACTTGCTGAAATTGCTCATTCTCATGATATTCCTTTAGTTGTTGACAACACATCTGCTGTTGGATTAGTAAGACCTTTAGAACATGGAGCAGATGTAATCGCTGCTTCAGCAACTAAATTTGTTGGAGGTCATGGTACTGCTGTAGGAGGATATATTGTCGACAGCGGTAAATTCAATTGGGGTAATGGTAAATTCCCTACCCTTTCGGAACCAGATCCAAGTTATCATGGTCTTAACTATTGGGAAGTATTCGGTGATTTCCCAGGTCTTGGAAACATTGCTTACACTCTCCGTATAAGAGCAAGATTATTAAGGGACTTAGGTGCAACACTTGCTCCTGTCCACAGTTTCATATTCTTGCAAGGTTTAGAAACTTTATCTATCAGAATGGCTAAACATTCTGACAATGCATTAAAAGTAGCTAAACATTTAGAACACCACCCTGCAGTAAGTTGGGTAAGTTATCCTGGACTAGAAAGCCATCCAACACATGAAACTGCTAATAAATACTTAGGAGACCAATATGGTGCTTTATTAACATTTGGTGTAAAAGGTGGACTTGAAGCAGGAAAAGAATTTATTGATAATGTTGAATTGTTATCTTTACTTGCTAATATCGGTGATGCAAAAAGTTTGGTTATCCATCCGGCTTCTACTACTCACCAACAATTGACTCCAGAAGAGCAGGAAAGTACTGGTGTAACTCCTGACTTGATTAGAGTATCTGTAGGTCTTGAAGATGTAGAAGACATCATTGCTGATATTGATCAAGCTTTAGAAAAAGTTACTGCAAAATTAGGTTAAGAATAATTTATTATTCTAAACCTCTCTATTTTTATTTTCCCCTATTTTTTATCTTTAATTTTTTATCTCTTCATTTATTTTCATTTATTTTTATTTTTTATTTTAGTCAAACCTAAACTTTATATACTAAAACTTACTAATAATTATATAGGTGATATAACTATTGTTATATTTTTTTTAAAACAGTGTTATAACTATAGTTATATTAATGTTTTTAATTGAAAAATTATTAAAAAATTTACTTAAAAATTTTGGAGTGCTAACTATGATTTATATGGACAATTCTGCTACTTCTCCAGTAAAAGAAGAAGTATTTAATGCAATGGTACCTTTTTTGAAAGAAGAATTCGGTAATCCTTCTACTTTTTATAAATTAGGTAGAAATGCTAAAAAAGCGGTTGAAGAAGCTCGTGAACATGTAGCTAAATTAATTAATGCGGATACACGAGAGATCATATTTACAAGTGGAGGAACTGAATCTGATAATATGGCTATAAAAGGAGTGGCCTTAAAAAATGAAGATAAAGGAAAGCACATAATTACAACAGAAATTGAGCATCCTGCAGTATTAAGAACTTGTGAATTCCTTGAAACAAGGGGTTATGAAGTTACTTATTTGCCAGTAAATGAAAATGGTATAATCAGTATAGAAGATTTAAAAAATGCAATAAGGGAAGATACCATTTTAATCTCTGTAATGCATGCAAATAATGAGATAGGAACTATACAACCAATTGAAGAAGTAGGTAAGATTGCAAAGGAAAATGGCATCATATTCCATTGTGATGCAGTGCAATCTGTAGGAAAGATTCCAGTTGATGTTAAAGAGGCTAATATTGACTTATTGTCCATCTCTTCCCATAAGATTTATGGTCCAAAAGGTGTTGGGGCTATATTCATTAGAAAAGGAGTTAGATTAGAATTATTGATTCATGGTGGTGGTCAAGAGAACGGTCTTAGATCAGGTACAGAAAATGTTCCAGGTATCGTAGGTTTTGGTAAAGCTGCAGAGCTTGCTTATGAACACTTAGATGAAAACATAGCAAAGCTTACAGAACTAAGAGATTCTCTCATTGAAAAGATTAGTGATAGAATTCCAGAGGCTTACTTGAATGGTGATAGGGAAAATAGACTTCCAAATAATGTAAACTTCAGATTTGCAGCAATCGAGGGTGAAGGATTGATTCTAAGATTGGATGCAAAAGGAATCAATGGTGCAACAGGTTCTGCATGTTCATCAAAAAGTCTAAAGGCATCTTATGTATTAAGCGCTTTAGGTTTGGAAGATGCTGAAATCCACGGTTCCTTAAGATTAAGTTTAGGTACTGAAAATAGCTTAGAAGATGTAGATGTTGTTGTAGATGCATTGGATGAAGTTGTTGCAGGATTAAGAAGAATGTCTCCTTTATGGGATAATGAAAATAATGAATCTTTGGAATTAGATGAGTCTAAGTTTACAGACCCCGACCATTAAATAAATTAAAATATTATGATTATTCAGAATTATTGTAAAGAAATAAGGTGATAAGATATGTACAGTGAAAAAGTTATGGATCATTTTGCAAATCCAAGAAATTCTGGTATTATTGAAAATGCAAGTGGTGAAGGAACTGTTGGAAACCCTACTTGTGGGGATTTGATGACCATTTATATTGATGTAGATGACGATGAAGTGATTCAGGATATAAAATTTGAAACCTTTGGTTGCGGTGCTGCAATTGCTACAAGCAGTATGATTACTGAAATCGCTAAGGGAATGACAGTTGATGAGGCTTTAGAGATTACTAGAAATGATGTGGCTGATGCATTGGATGGTCTTCCACCAATCAAGATGCATTGTTCCAACTTAGCAGCAGATGCATTGACTGAAGCAATCAAAGATTATAAATCTAAAAAATCAGAATAAAAAATTTATTATAATTTTTAATTTTTTATTCTTTTTTAATTTTTTATTTTTTTTCAATATTTTTTATTCTATTATTCCAAAACTATTTTTATTATTTTTTTATAATTTTTCGAATTCAATTTTTTAGGATTTTGTTTCATCTAATTAAAACTTTTTTTAATTTTTTTCTTAAATTTTTCTTATCAATTTTTCATAAAATTTACATTTTCACAAACTTTTGATAAAAAATTTTCTCAATTTTTCACAATTTCATTTTTGTGCAAAAATAATATAGTAACATTTCATTAAATGATACTTTATTAAAAATAAATTAATTTAATTAATCATAAAATCAATTTAATTAAATCATATCTTCTGATTATAAAAATGAATTTAGTAGATCTACATCTAACAGTTTAAAAAGAGCAATTTAATAAATTTTTAATATTGAGATAATTTTTGAGATATCAAAAAAATAGAAATTTTAGAAAAAAGTAAAAAATTAGAAAAATTAGTAAATCTGATTTTCCAAAATTGAAAAAATAAAAAATAGAAAAAAATAATTTATGAAAAATTTATCAAAATTATTTTTCAATTGAAATTATTTTTTTTATTCATTAGTCATATTTTGGATTTCACTTAGAAGTTGATTCAATACTTCCTTGCCAAGACCCTCAATATATTTTATTGATCCTGCACATTCGTGACCTCCACCATCAATACCTGCTTGAGGTATCTTATCTGCAAGACTAATTACTATATTGTTTACATTAAATCCAAAGATCTTATGAACAGAATCGGTTGCCCTTAAAACTCCAAAGTCAGGACCATGTCCAAGGGTAATGATTGGCTTATCTTCACCAATCTCTTTTACAATCTTGTCATGAACAAATCCACAGGTTTTTCCAGGAGCCGGGAATGTAAACTTATGAGCATATTTTTCAACATCTAAAACATTGAAGTAGATTCCATTTTCAAGTTGGACTCTTTTAATGTTAGGTAAAGCAGCTTTCATTTGGGTATCTACACGTTTTAGGTATTCTTTATATAATGCTTCAACCATCTTAGGATGCTTGTCAAGATTGTCTACACCTAAGATAGTATCGATAATTCCCCTACCATTCATGAATCTAAGGAAGTAAGCCTCAAAATCGATACATTCAGCAATTTTCTTCAATTGCTCTCTGTCATATCCTTTTTCAGATGCAAGCTTTACATATTGTTCCACTTCATCCGCTTCTGCACGGTCTCCTAAAACCGCAACAGCAGGCAAGTGTTTTACTAAGTCTTCAATATCTGGATTAATGATGTGTGCAACTTCAGTAGCTAATGCTCCAGCTGTTATTTGAGAATCCCCTCCAACAAGATAAGGATTTACATGAGTGTCAACATATTCATCCACTGCAACAGTACCTGCAATGATGTCTTCATTGTTGCACTCTGCGCTTCCATCAATTGTTTCTCCACTTTTCAATGTTTTTGTAATCAATTCTCCAGGGAAGTGATGGTCAATGACTACAATTTCAATATCATAGATTTTTGCTTGCATCAATGCTACAATGTCTTCCTCTGTGGAACCGTTATCCAATAGTACAATCAATGGCAATTTTTGCCCATGTCTTTCAAAGTCTTCCAATGCAAAGGATAAATCCTTTACAACATCTTCCAATTCATAAAATGGAGCTTTACTCGGAGAGCGTTTGAAGTAGTGGTATTCAGCATCATTATCTGGATTGAATTCTTTTAATAAAGGAATAACTGCTTTTTCCATTGCAACTCCTGCACAGATACCATCTGCATCTGCATGGTGTCTGACAAGAATTGATCTTCCATCTAAAATAGCTCTTCTAATGACTTTTGCAGCTTCTCTCATTTTAGGCTTTAACCTATCTAAAACTGGGCTTTGGATTAGGAAATCAACATCATCAGGTTCTGCCTTTTTATCTAAAGCAATATCAATGAATTCCTTCATCTTGTTAGCTTCTTCGTCGCCAAGCTTTTCAATGCTGCTTGACTCTATTTGAATTTCACCATTATGCTTATTGACCTCTCCAATTACCTCTACAATATCCCCTATTTCAATTTCAGGATACATTCTAACTCCAGGTTCATTAAATGCTGCAGCCCAGGTAATTGCAGTCTCATCAGTGATTGTAAAAATAGTTGGTCCTGAGGTCTGTTGGATTTGTATAACTTCCCCATGGACTTTAACGACATTACCCATTGAAGAGTCATCAAGTGTTTCGATTTTGGTTCTTTTGATGTTTTTCTTGACTTTTTTAATCACATATTCTCCTTTGAAAACATTTGCAGGAGCCATGTCAACTTCACGTTTTCTCTCTTTGATTTGGGTGATTCTTACAAATACATAATCTCCAACTTTGTTTGAGGAATTACGTGTTCTCATGAGTCCCCAAACCTGATTGTTTAAGCTGACAAAAAGACCGTATCTTTCCACTCTTGTGACTTTACCTCTATAGATGGAATTAAGCTCCAAATCGCTCATTTCACATAGCCCATCTAATTCATAAACAATTTCCTTTCCTGAAATGTCAGATTCCACAACGAGTTTTTCAGGATTTTTCTCTCTTTCAGCTTGTTTTTTCATTTTCTCTTCTTCTTGCTTTTCTGCACATTCATCACAGTAATTCTTATCAGAGTCAATACGTTTTCCACAATCATTGCAAACAGTAATTTCGCCTGTTCCATTACAGTAGGAACAGTCTTCCAAGACATCCACCATTCCTTTTCCATCACATGCTTCACATGGAACATCTTGATCTGCATCTAAATCAAATTTAGCTCTAGCATTACTGTTCACGCCTTTAAAGTGATTTTTCATTTCAAATGTATCTACATAACCGGTTCCATCACAATTTTCACATATTTTTGTATCTACAACTACGGACCCGGTTCCATTACATTTAGGGCATGCTTTTTTCATTTTTCCCCCTCACAGATTTTTCTAATAAATTGAATAATTCAAATAAAAATATTAATTATTATGTTGAATAATCATTTTAGATTATTCCTGCTTTTTTGAATAATCCAGAGTTTTCTTCTACTAATTGATTTCTTTCACCTTGAAGTATCACTGCTTTTTTCATTTGATTATTCGCTGACTTAGCATATGAATTTCCTGAATAAGGATCATTATTTGCATAGTATTGGATAGCTAAATAAAGCTCATCGCTTGCCTGTTTCTTCAATGACACTTCTTCATTTATCAAATCAATGTACTCTTTATATACACTTTCATTTAAGTCATCTTGATACTCTTCAATTTCTGAAAGTTTTGTTTCTGCGTCATTAAATTTTTCCTTTGCAATTTGAATGTTGTTGTTTCCACTTGCATAGTCACGGCTATTGATGGAGCTGATTGCAGCGTTATAATCATTATCTCCTTCAGTGATATCAGTGTTCAAATCTTTCATTCTACTGTTTATGTTATCGATAGGACCATTAATACAACCGCTTATACTAACAACTGCTATCAATATCAAAACAATTAATATAATATCTTTTCTCATGCTATCAAATTTAATTTTTTTAATTTCATATAATTTATATAATATTTTCAATTAGTTAATAATTTGATAAATTTAATTTAAAATATAACTTATATAATATTAATATTATGAATTTCATATATTATAAAATTTAGTAATTTGATAAAAAATAGTGAAGATAGTGAGTATATGATAATAGTGAAGATAGTGAAAATAGTGAAAATAGGAAAAATAATGTAATAAAATGTTTTTAAAAAAATAAAAAATAGAAAAGTATTATTTAAAATAAATAATACTTAGGAATGCCATAAACCGTGGATGTTACAATATTCAATAGCTTTTACATCTTCAACTTCTGCATTTACATCGAATACTGCTTTAGGTTCATCACCAGGTTTTAAGTTTGCACGGTAAACTTGATCTCCAACGATTAATTCAACAAAATTAATGTAGTGTTCTTCTAACATTGGGTGAGGTTCTTCTCCCATAGTTACGACAATTTTGCCATCTTCTTTGGTAATTACAGGAATGTGTTTTACTCCGCCTTCTGGTAATTGTCTAGGTTCTAAAAGTTCCATTGCTTCTCCACAACAAACTAATTCTCCAGCGCCTTCAACAATAGCTTCCACCATGATTCCACAGTGGTTACATCTGTAAATTTCATTAATTTTAGCCATATAATTGCCTCCAAATAATAATTAATTCTACTTTGTTCCTTTCAATATATAAAGTTTTATATAATTAAAACATTTAAGATTTGCATGTCAAAATTGCACAGATTTTTTATTATTTTCCTTTATTTTAGTTTAATTTTTAAAATGTTTTATAAAAACTTTTTATATTTGTAAAAATATAAATATAAAGTAAGATATTAAATTTCAAAAAAGTTGTAGCGGAAGGTTGAATTAATCTTCATTTTAATGATTTTATAAGTTTTAAAATGCTTTTTTGAGATTTGAAATTTTTAATAAATTAAAGAAATTTAAAATTTAAAATCAATAGGCATAAATTGAAATTATTATGGATAGTTAAGTTAAATTTAAATATGCCTAATGTTTAAGCGATGTGAGAGTATGAGTTTAATTATTGCTTATGTTGGAAAGAAAGGATGTGTAATGGCAGGAGATAAGAGAAGAATTGCCTATTTTGGTTCTAAAGAGGAACGTGAACTTTTAGAACAGGAAATTTACACTGGTGAAATCACTAATGATGAAGAATTATATGCAAGAGCCGAAGAGCTTGAAATAAGTTTAAAAATAACCGATGATGCAACTAAAGTAAAAAGCTTAGAAAATGTAGCAGTCGGTGAAGTCAGTTCAAGAGGAACTATGGAAACCAAAAGAAAAAGAATCTATGGTACAACCAATGGTTTCCAGATCATTGAACTTACCGGTTCAGAAATTGTAAACAGAAAAAGAGGGGAATCTTCCATAATTGTATTCGGAAATAAGATTACAAAATCATTAGCTAATGAAATGCTTAAGAAAAGATGGAAACCAAGCTTTAGCTTAAAGTATATGGGAGATATATTCGGACAAATTTTAGATGATATTTCTAAAAAGACACCTTCTGTAGGTACTAAATATGATGTAGTCATTCAACAAAATGATTTGTATAAGGATAAGGTCCAACCTTATTTAGATGAAGTCATTGAAATGGATATAAATCTTTTAGCTAAGTTTAGAGCTAAGCTTAGAGACGACTTATTACAACAAAATGAAACAATTAAATTAGCTTCCACAATTATTGATGAAGGTCCTGTCGGAGTTGTTGATTCAATTGATGAAAAGATGATTCAAGTGAAATTAAATCCAGATGTAAGAGCATTTGACATCAATTGGAAACTTCTTGCAAAGCCTGGTGAAAATGTTATCATGTTTGTTGAAGGTGACGATGAGGCATTATTAAAGGACCAAGTTGTAATTGAAAATGAAGTTTTATGCATTAAACGTAATAAGGCTAATTTAAAATGTGATATCATATTATGTCATCTTGAATAAATAGTGTTTATTATTGATTGTATTTGATTGATTGTATATTGTTTTTTTAAAAGGTGACAATAATGAAAATTATATTTTTAGGCTCTGGAGGTGGTAGGTTTGCCACCATCAGTCAGAAGAGAATGACTGGGGGCTTCAGAATTGATGATTTTGGAGGAAAGAATTATCAAGTAGACCCAGGTCCTGGAGCATTGGTCAGATCTTATCAGTTTGGTGTAAATCCTACAAAAATTGATGGGGTTTTTATATCTCATTCCCATACAGACCATTATAATGATGCTGAAATATTGATTGAAGCAATGACAAGAGGTATGACAAAAAACAATGGTATCATTATGGGAAGCCAATCTGTTTTTGAGAAAGTCCAACGTTGGGGTCCGGCTATTTCAAGTTATCATAAAAGCAATTCTAAAAATTTGATCTTGACTCCTAATAAGATAGCACGTTTTCCTTCATTTACCATTAAAGGTACTGAAACAAGACATGGAGACCCTACAGGTGTAGGTTTCCAAATAGAAAATAATGGGTTTAAGATCTCATACACTGCTGACACTGAATATTTTGATGAATTGCCAAAATATCATAAGAATGCAGACATTTTAATAGGAAGTGTGTTAAGGCCTGGACCAAGGTCAATTAGGGGACATATGTGCACTGATAATTTCATTGACATTGTTGAGCAGGTCAAACCAAGCTTAGCGATTATGACCCACTTCGGTTTCAAGATGATTGCTGCCAATCCTGTTGAAGAGGCAATAAGAGTCTCTAAAAAGACTGGAGTCAGAACATTAGCTGCCTTTGATGGTATGAAAGTGGATATCAATGAGAAATATCCTGAACGTTCTAAGATGATTCGTCTTAAGGATAGATTTGCAAATCGCATAAAACAAGAGGATGTCTATTCCCTTAATTTTGAATCAAAACCAAATAAAAAAAGGAATAATAAGAAAAATAATTATGACAATTAAATTATTTTCTTATTTTTTTAATTTTTAATTTTTTATTCTATTTTTGCAATATTTTTTTAAATTTTTTAATATTTTTAATTTTTATTCTTGAAAATTTTATAACAATTTTTCGCTATTTTTTTCATTTCATGTAATTTCAAGATTCTTTCATGAAAATGTATATCTTGATTTAAATTGATTTATTTAAGTTTGTAGGATGTATAAATCCTCCGCGAATCATATGGTCTGCTAATATGATAGCAGTAGCTGATTCGGCAACTGCAGTGACTCTTGGACATATGCATGGATCATGTCTACCACTGATTTCAATTGTTGTGTTTTCTTGCATTTCCAAGTCAATTGTATTCTGGATTTTAGAGATTGAAGGTGTTGGCTTAACTGCAATTCTTGAAACGATTGGCATGCTATTGCTCATGCCACCAAGAATTCCTCCAGAATTATTGGTTTTAGTCTTTATATTATTGTCTTCATCGTAGTGGAATTCATCGTTGATCTCGGAAGCAGATGATTTTGCACTTTCAAAGCCTAATCCTATTTCAACTCCTTTAACTGCATTAATGCTCATTAAAATTTGTGCTAAGTCACCATCAAGCTTTCCAAACACTGGCTCTCCAAGTCCTGCAGGAACTCCAGTTGCAATTGTTTCAACTATTCCTCCAACTGAATCCCCTTCCTGCTTTTTGGAAAGAATCAATTCTTCCATGAGTTTTGCGGCATCTGCATCACCACATTTGACGTTATTTTTTTCAACTGTGTCTTTTAGGTTTTCATAATCTATATTTTCTGCTTTGATATCTCCTATTTGGACAACGTGGGATATTATTTCAATGCCTTGGGTCTTTAACAGTTTCTTTGCAATAGCTCCTCCAATAACATGTCCTATGGTGATTCTGCCGCTTCCACGACCTCCTCCATTATAGTCGTAGATTCCATATTTTTCCATCCAGCAGAAATCTCCATGTCCTGGTCTTGGAGTGTTTTTGATGTTTGAATAATCCTTAGATTTTTGATTGGTGTTATAAACGATTCCAGTGATTGGGGTTCCATCTGTTTTTCCTTCAAATATTCCAGATACTATTTCTATTTTATCCCCTTCCTGTCTGGATGTTGTGAGTGCACTTGTTCCAGGTCTTCTTTTATTCAATTCAATTTGAATGTCCTCTTCGCTAAGTTCCAAATTAGCAGGGCATCCATCTACAACTGCTCCAAGTGCTTTTCCATGACTGGAACCGAAACTTGTAATTGAAAAGATTTTTCCAATAGTGTTTGTCATATTATTCCTCAAAAAATTTTATTAATTATTATAAGTTTGTTCACTTTTCTCAATTTTAATTTTCTAATATTAAATATTTTTATTTCCCTTAATATAGTTTAAGTTTTTATATGAATTTACATTAAAATTTATATTAGTAATTTGATAAATTATTATATGAATAAATTTTATAAAAATTTAAAATTATTCTAATTTAATCTAAATTAATTTAAAGTAAAAATTTTTTATTATATAATCATTAAGAAGTGAAATCATGAATTTTCCAATTACAAGAATGAGAAGATATAGGAAAAACTCTAAAATTAGAGACATTGTACGTGAAACCAAATTGAATAAAGAGGATTTGATTTATCCAATATTCGTTAAAGAAGACCTTAAAGATGGTGAAAAGGAAGCTATTTCCACTATGCCTGGTGAATACAGATATTCTTTAAATGACTGTGTGGAATATGCAAAGGAATTGGAAGCTAAAGGCTTGAAATCAATTATTGTTTTCGGTCTTCCAAGCCCTGAAAAAAAGGATGCAATCGGATCTCCTGCTTTTGCTTCAACAGGCATTGTTCAAAGAACTGTCCGCAAGCTTAAAGAGGAAACTGATTTAGTCATCATTACAGATGTTTGCTTATGCCAATACACTTCTCATGGCCATTGCGGTTTGATTGAAAAGAATGATGACACTGACTTTGGCTTTGAAATTTTAAATGACGAATCCTTGGAATATCTTGCAAAAGTTGCATTATCCCATGCAGAAGCAGGTGCAGATATTGTAGCACCATCTGATATGATGGACGGCAGAATCCAAGCTTTAAGAGAAATTCTTGATGAAAACGGTTATTACAATACAATGATTATGTCCTATTCAGTTAAATTCGCTTCTTCATTCTATTATCCATTTAGAGAAGCAGCATGTTCCGCTCCTTCCGCTGGAAACAGAAAATCCTATCAAATGGATCCTGCAAATGCTCTTGAAGCAATCAGGGAAGCTGAACTTGATGTCATTGAAGGCGCTGACTTTTTAATGGTTAAACCTGCACTTCCTTATTTGGATATCATTAAGACAATTAAGGATGAATTCCCTATGCCTTTAGTGACATATAATGTAAGCGGTGAATATTCCATGATTATGGCAGCTATTGAAAATGGTTATTTATCTGAAGAGGCTATAATGGAATCATTATTGTCCATAAAAAGGGCGGGGGCTGATTTGATTATAACTAATTTCGCTCCTTATGCTTTAGACCACTTATGATTATGGGGGAATGTTTGTGGAAGCAAAAGAAATCGCTAAATTGGCTCAAATCGCATCTGTTCTTGAAGTGAGTGGTTGGCCAAAACCTGGAAATGTTCACAGAATTCGAAATTATGATGATATGGTATTTCAGGACTTTGCCATTAGTGCCGTAGTTATTGGAGATACTATGGAAGAAGTGGCAACTCAAGCTAAGGAAATGGATGATTTAAAGAATGCGGAATTAGGAAAATTCATACTTCAGGCAGTAAATGAAACTAACAGATGGATTGAAACAAATACCAA
>JAEEWY010000196.1 GCA_016291275.1 Methanobrevibacter sp.
GTACTATAACCTTTTCAATAAGCTATCTCCTCTAAACAAGCAATATACAAACTTTGTCTTCTTTGAACGGTTTCAATGAAGTTACTTGCTTCAAGCAAACCGTCATGAGTACCAGTATCAAGCCAAGCCATTCCTCTACCAAGCAACTCAACTTTTAGCTTGCCGCATTTAAGATACTCTTCGTTGATTGAGGTGATTTCAAGCTCACCCCTATCAGATGGCTTTACATTCTTTGCAATTTCAATTACATCATTATCATAGAAATAAAGTCCAGGAACCACATAATTGGATTTAGGATGATCAGGCTTCTCTTCAATTGACAATACGTTCCAATCCTTATCAAATTCCACAACACCAAATTCTTCAGGCTTGTTTGTATAGTACCCGAAAATCACTGCTCCTTCTTCAAGGTTGTATGCCCTTTCCAATATCTCTGTAAATCTGTGTCCGTGGAATACATTGTCCCCTAGGATAAGAGCAACATTGTCATCACCTATGAATTCCTCACCAATGATGAATGCTTCAGCCAAACCATTAGGATTTTCCTGTTCAGCATAAGAGAAAGACATTCCCAAATCAGACCCATCACCTAACAATTCCTTATACATAGGCAAGTCCCTTGGGGTTGAAATGATGAGAATGTCCTTGATGTTAGCCAGCATCAAAACTGATATTGGATAATAGATCATTGGTTTATCATATAAAGGCAATAGCTGTTTGGAAACAGCCTTTGTAATTGGATACAATCTTGTTCCAGCACCACCAGCCAATACGATTCCTTTCATATAATCACTCACTTTATAAGAATTATTTTTTTAAATTTTTGATATTTTTTATAGAATTTAATAGAATTTAATAAAATTTAATAGAATTTTTAAAGTTTTTAATAGAATTTCTTAATTTAAATAATCAAATTTTTCTAAGTCTCTTGAAGAAATTATACAATGATAAGTATGCACCTAAAGCCTCTTTATAATCTCTCATTGCAATAAATCCTGATGCATTCCACTTCTTATTGTCCAAAACTGAATAATGAGGTCTTGGAGCTGGCCTTGGGAATTCCTCAGTGCTTACTGGAATGACATTAACTTCAACATCGGATAATTCAAATATCAGTTTTGCAAAATCATACCAGGAACATGCCCCCTCATTTGTAACATGGTAAATGCCGTACTTGTCACTATGCAATAGATTGGTGATTGCTACAGCCAAATCCAATGAATATGTTGGAGAGCCTATCTGATCATTCACTACAGTTATCTCATCATGAGTCTCTGCAAGTTCCAACATAGTCTTTACGAAATTGTTTCCATGAAGGCCGTATAGCCATGCAGTACGAAGAATGAAATACTTATCAGTATTCTCCTGAATGAATTTCTCCCCTTCCAATTTTGTTTTTCCATAAGCACTTTGAGGACCTAAGTTATCGGTTTCAATAAGAGGAGTTCTCTTGCTTCCATCGAAGACATAATCTGTACTGATATGGACTAAAGGAACATCAATGCTTTTGCAAGCAATAGCTAAATTCTTAGGGCCTAATGCATTTACTGCATATGCCTCATCAAAATGGGTTTCACAATCATCGACAGCAGTATATGCTGCAGCATTAATTACCAAATCAGGTGATTTCTCGCTGATAAACTCCATCACTTTCTCTTCATCGGTAATGTCCAAATCCTTAGAACCGGTACAGATCAATTCAAAGTTCTTAAGAACCTCCCTTAAATCAGAACCTAACATTCCATAGGCACCAGTTATCATTATTTTCATAAAATTCCTCAAATAAATTAAAATTTCAATAAATAATTTAATAAATTGCAGTTTATATTTAAAACATTATAATATAATTTTTAGTTTTATAAAATATAAATATATTCTAAAATATTCTATTAAATAAAATAGCATTTATATAAAATATTTATATTTAATAAAAATCATAAATAAAATCGTATAAACTGTTAATATTTTATAAAAAATAATAACTTAAAATAAGTATAATACTTAAAAAATGATTATTTAAAAGAATAATAATTTAAAATAATTTTAATCAATTATAAAAAGATAATCAGGGCGATATTTATGAAAATTTGTATTGTAGGTCAAGGTTACATTGGATTGCCAACAGCCGCATTGTTTGCTAAAAATGGCTGTGAAGTCCTTGGAGTGGATGTGAATGAGGAAATTGTAGATAAGCTAAACCAAGGAATAGCTCATATTGAAGAGCCGGGAATTACAGAAGCAATTAGTAATGCTGTTGAAAAAGGACATTATCACGCTTCATTGAAGCCGGAAGAGGCAGACACATTTATCATCACAGTTCCTACACCTTATGTGAAA
>JAEEWY010000197.1 GCA_016291275.1 Methanobrevibacter sp.
AGCATTTCTCAATGATCTTGCTGGAGGGCATACTCCATGGGTAGCCATTCCGGATTCTGCATCACTTTCAGGTACTGAACTGAATCCAACTCCTTCTCTTCCACATCCATATGCATTTGATGGGATAATGGTTCCGTTCCATGCCTTTACAAATTGTTTTGCATTGAATTCCCTATTTGCATCATTGTATTGTGGGTGAGAATCCAAGTAAGTGTATGTGCTTGCCACTTTGGTTTCAGTATAGTTTTCACCATAAACAACTACTGGAGAACCTCCAGGATATTTGAGAGAGTACTCATAAGCTTCAGGGAACTTTTCTTTTAGCATGTCAGGAGTAATATATGACCTATTATCATTAAAGCCATTAATACAGTAATCTAAATTGTATTTAGAACCTTGACCATAATGGTTGTACCAATACTTTAAGGTTTCCACATTTACCCTTTGACCAGGAATTGTATCATTAGTCATGGTTTTAGGATCAATATGACCTACTGTTTGATTGGTTTTATTATTGAAAATATCTATTCCATCCGGAACAATCTTTGCTTGTAAATACGGGCTGTTATATCCCCAAACAAAGTCTCCAGGAGGATTTACAGTAATCTTGTCGTTATCTACAACCACATATCCAGGTCCTTCAAACTCATCCACTACACCATCTGAACTCACATTTCCATAAAGCAATTCAGATGACGGAGTTGGAACTGCTCCTGTGGCAATTGAGAAAAAGGCATCTACAATTTCTCCATCTCCTATTTGGGTTAATAGAGCACCAAAATTGGAAACGATAGGGTATTTGTCTATCTTGTTTTTATCTATTACATTATCTCCTGCAAATACAGTGCTTCCGTTATCATATTTTGCTATTTCACTCATATTCTGATGATGAGTGGTTGTAGTTGCAAGGGAGACAGGTATTAGAACAATAATTATTGCAAGCAATGCAACAAATATTTTAAATGAATTTCTTTGTGCTAAACTTCTTGAGCTAATACTTACACTTCCTTTATTTAAATCTTAAACTTATAATAATATGATTATGATTTGATTGATATGTTCTGATTTATATTGATTGATTATGATTTTGATTCATATTTTTTTAGATATTTTTTATTCAAACATTAACTTATTTTCCTTAGAATTTAATGAATCGCAGATTTGCTTTAGTCTATCCTGTATTTTAATAATGTTTTCCTGACCATTTCCTCCAATTAAAATCGCAGGGTCATGTGAAAACTCAGCAACGAATTCAATGATTTCATCAAGGTTATTGGCTATTTCTATTCTTCCTTTGTAATTTAAGGAATTTAATCTGTATTTAGCTTGATCTAATGTATCTTCCAATCCTGGAAAGAGAATTATAGCTTCCGGATTGGCTTTTACAACCTCATTCAATATGTCAAATCTGTGATTTTCATTATGTCTTGGAGTTCCTACAAAGATAGCTGAGAAATCCACTTCCTCCAATATTGGCTTAATAGCATCGGAATTGTCAGATTTTCCAATGTATATCTCGCAATCATTTAATTTTAATACTTCTAAACGGCCTTTCACAGGCTTGAAGTTTTCCAAGCTATCCTTGATTATGCTCTCATCAATTTCAAAAACATTTTTGTCAATATAATTTGCTATAGCTTCACTAAGACCTGCATTCAATTTGTTGAACTTTCCGAATAAATTTAAATCATAGTCTGTTTCATGACATAAAATGGTTGATTCAGCCACTTCCTTAAATTCTTCACCATATTCCTGATTTTCATTGATAAAGATGGTTTTACCTTTGAAAAATCCTTTAAGTGACTCTTTATATCCTTCCATTGAACCATGAACATTCATATGATCATTGCCCATATTTGTAAGAGCAATCAAGTCAAAGTCGAAACAATAGCTGCAGAAACCAACTGTCATATCGCAGACTTCAACAAGCAAGACGTCATAATCTCCATTCTCTGCTTCAAGGATAAGGTCATAGTAACCTTCAAATCCACCACCTGCATTTCCTCCAACCAAGACTTTTTTCCCTGCATTTTCAAGGATTTCCTTAATCATGGTTACAGTAGTGGTCTTTCCATTGGTTCCTGTTACACCAATGCTGAAAAGGTCTCTGTGTTTTGTCTTAACGTCACAAAGCAACTTATGGGAGTTTTTATAATGCTCGGATATCTTGCTTCCCCATATGCTTGGGCTTAAAACAACTGCATCACATTGGTCTATTTCTTCCTGATTGTTGAATCCCAAATCAATGGATAAATTATCTTTAATGAAGCTGATCTTATCCTTTTGAGGAGATATATCAAC
>JAEEWY010000198.1 GCA_016291275.1 Methanobrevibacter sp.
TTAGGTTTCAATCGGTGTCATGTTTTTTAAACTGGTTTCAAAATCATTCGAGAATGTTTATTCTTGAATTATCTTCAATATGGTGGTCTCTAATGAAATTGCTGATAATGGTGTTGAACAAGTCAGGGTCTATTATGTTCCAAAGGTGGTTTCCCTTTATGATTTCCACTAACTTGGCATTAATGAATATGTTTTTCAAATCTATCGCTGACTTTGTGCAGTTCAAGTCTTCTTTAGTTCCATAGATTATTAGGATATTGTCCTTTTCAATGATATCCTTATTGTCCTTTAAGCTTTCTGGAATGGTGTAATTCAATGATTCAAAAGCTATTTTTTTCTCTTGCTTAATTGGTATGTCTAAAATTCTTTCAACATCATTGTAATGTTCCTTGCTTATTCCAAAATATCTTAAGTATGCCTTTGTTATGAACATGTCTGATTTTTCATTCAGGTATTCTGATTGCACCTTTGCGAGTTCATTTACAACGCTATTTGGTTCGCTTTCCTTATAGTCGGCTATTTCAGGTCCTGATATGATGAGATTGTCTATGAAATGAGGATTTTTATTTAGAATTTCAATAGCTATTGATCCGCCGAGGCCTAATGATACAATATTCACCATTTCAATGCCCTTATTGTTGATAATATGATTTATGAATTCAGATATTTCAATAGAGGATTTGTTTATGCTGAATTCCTCTTCTGAAATGCTATCTCCATGATTTGGCAAATCAAGGAATATGCAATGATAATCCTTAAAATAATTCTCATATCCTTCCCTTTGCTTTATCCAAATCCATTTGTCAAGCAATTTGGTATGGAGGAAAAGTATTGTCTCATCATTTTCCTCTCCGATTTCCTCATATGCCAGATTATTGAAATATTTTAAAGTCATATTATCATTTTTATTTTTAATAGTTTACCGAATTAATTAGTTGCTATATTATCGAACAAAACATATACATTTATTAATGTTGATTGTTATATATAATATTAATTCTTATTATAATTTATTAAAATGGGATTTGTGATAAAAATGAAAGCTGACGCATACAAAATTGTAGATAATGTTTACTGGGTAGGAGTTTTAGACTGGGACATCCGTGACTACCATGGATACACCTTAAATGGAACTACCTACAACTGTTATTTAGTATTTGGGGAAGATAAAGTAGCTTTAATCGATAATGTTTATCCTGGAAAATCTGAACAGTTCTGGGGAAGAATTAAAGATGCATTCGAGAAGGAAGGAAGAGAATTCAAAATCGATGTAGTTATCCAAAACCACATTGAAAACGACCACAGCGGTTCCTTAGGTGAAGTTGTTGCAAAATTCCCTGATGTTGAAGTTTACTGTTCTAAAAAAGCTGAACCAGGTCTTAAGAATCACTTGCCTGAACTTGCAGACTTTGAGTTCAACACTGTAAAAACCGGTGACTCATTGGATATTGGAGGAAAAACCTTCCAATTCGTAAATGCACCTATGCTTCACTGGCCTGACAGCATGTTTACAATGTTGATGGAAGATGGAATATTGTTCTCCAACGATGCATTCGGTCAACACATCTGCTTGTCTGAAAGATTGGACAGTGATGTAGACCCAGTAATATTGACTGAAGCTGCAAGAAAATATTACGCTAACTTGATTACCCTTTCATCTCCAATGGTTGGAAGAAAAATTGAAGAGCTTGCAAAATTAGGATTAGTGGACATTCTAAAGATGATTGCTCCATGTCATGGTCAAATCTTCACTGACCCAAGCTTTATCATTGACCTATACACAAAATGGTCTACAGGTACCTATGAAGGAAACAAGATCACCTTCATTTACGACACTATGCACCATTCAACCCAAAGAATGGCTCATGCTATGGCTGAAGGTGTAATGAGTGAAGGTGTTGAAGTCAAGATGTACTTCATGCATGATGATGACAAATCCGATGCAGTGACTGATGTACTTGATTCCAAAGCAATCTTTGTAGGTGCTCCAACAATGATGAACAATCCTTTCCCAGGTATTGGGGATGTAATGTACTACTTGAACTGTCTCAGCTTTGGAAACATTGAAACCAAAAAGGCAGTTGTCTTCGGTTCCAAAGGTTGGGCAGGAGGTTCCGCAAGAATCTTGGCTGCAAACCTTGAAGGAGCAGGATTTGAAGTCGTAGAACAGATGGAACTTGACTTCAAGCCAACTGAAGAGCAACTTGAAGAATGTTACGAATTAGGTAAAAAAGTAGCTCAAATGATTAAAGAATAGTTTTTCTATTCTTTTATTTTCTTTTCTATTTAATTTTT
>JAEEWY010000025.1 GCA_016291275.1 Methanobrevibacter sp.
ATGCTGATGTCTTGGTATTGGATGAGCCTACCAAGGGTCTTGACCCGATATCAAGCAAGAATCTTGCAAATATATTGAATTCCCTTCGTGACAATGGAATCACAATCCTTATGACAAGCCATGACCTGGACTTTGTTGCAAACAATTGCAAGAGATGTCTCATGCTATTTGACAAGGATATTCAGATTGATGACGATCCTAAAGTGATATTCGCTGAGAATAATTTCTATACAACCTTTGTAAATAGGATGGTAAAGGATTATGTTCCTGAAATAGTCACTTTGGATGACTTGAAGGATAAATGGGATTTGGAGTAAGAAAGTTTTAATGTAATATTTAATGATTATTCTCTAATTTAAGTGTGTGATAATTTTTAATGATTATTTTATAATTTAAGAGTGTGTAATAATGAGTGCAATGGATCAAATGTTAACAAATATGACTACAAGTGGAAGTGGAGCGGTGAATAGTCAGATATTTACCATTACCATGGTAATTTTCCTAATCATTTTCATTGTAGGTGTGTTTTATGCAATATTCAAAATGTATGAGGCTAAAAAGCCGCCTGTTGAATCTATCGTATTGATTGCTGTCTTGACAGCTATTGCGACTGTGGGACGTATCATTCTAATGTCAATTCCTGCTGTAAACTTGGCATCTTTCATCATCATAATGGTTGGTGTTGTATTCGGCAAGGAGGAAGGTTTCCTTGTTGGTGCATTGACTGCTTTTGTATCAGGTCTCTTTATGGGAATGGGATACTGGGTCCTGTTCCAGATGCTTGCTTGGGGACTTATGGGAGCCAGTGCAGGATTCCTCGCTTCCAGATTTGATAGTGTAGGATTCAGAATAGTGTTTGGGCTTCTTTGGGGATTCCTCTATGGTTGGATTACAGACATTTCAGCTATTTTCTATTCAGGAACAGCTTTGGAGATAACTCCAATCATTGCATTATACCTTAATGGTGTAAGCTATGACTTAACCCACGGTGTAACCAATGCAGTGCTTTTAGTGGTATTGTATGATTGGTTCAAGAAGATGTTTACCAGAGCAAAAGTGAAATACTTGTCTGGACATTCTTCTGATAGTGAAAGCATTAGTCTTAGTGACTAATATTTTATTTTTTTTATTTTCAAAGTTTTTACCACAATGAGTTAGTTCATATAGTGGATTAACTCACTATTTTTTTTTTTTACACATTTGTGTTTATTCACAATTTCGCACTTTAAAAATTTTTATAATGTCTAAAGTCTAATATTTCATTGTAAAATAAATTATTTTTGACTAGTAAAATAAAATCATCATAGTAACTTTTATAAAGTATAGTAAATATAATATTACATAGCAATAATTAAAAAGTATGGTGATTTTTATGGTTATTGAAACTAAAGTCTATAAAAAGAATCAAACTACAATTCCCGCAGTATATAGAAAAAAGTATGATGTTCAGCCGGATGATATAGTTGAATGGGAAGAGAATGATCGTGGAGAAATTGTAGTTTCTTTCAGGAAAAAATTATCCTTTAGGGACATGATGGGATCAGGAACTGTAAAGACTAAAACAAATGCAGTTCAATTGGAAAAGGAGTTATATGAATGAGCAAATTATTATTGGATACTAATTTCATTGTGGCCGCCATTCTACCGAATGATGAGTTGCATGAGAGGGCAGTTAAATTGGAAATTAAAGAGAATTTAACTGTTTCAAATGAATGTTATGTTTCCAATCAGATTGTATCAGAAGTAATGAACATATTAGGTCAAAAGGATAGTGTTGAAGTAGCTAAAAATACCTACAATATGATGAAAGACAATTTCATTTGGATCAATGAATATGAAATTCCAGATTTCAATGATTCAGTGCTTAGCACATATAAGCGTCTTAATCGAAGAAGAGATAAGGATTTAAAGGCAAAGCATAAATTGGGATTCACTGACTGCTCAATTATAACTACTGCAAAATTGTTTTCGTTAGATTCCATAGTCAGTTTTGATGAGAATTTTCTAAGAAATGATATGGTGGATATTATTTATTAGATTATTTTTTATCAAATTTTACAATATTTATCCTAGTTAATGTTTTTATTTTCTCATTTATGTTTATAATTTTCACTTATTTTCAAAATCTTAACTGAAAATTGAGCAAATCTTATTTTAATGTATTATTATAACTGTATTTTAGTAATAACTTTATATATGATAAATTGCATAATATTAAATAACTAAAAATTAGTCAATTCAATTTAACTGAAATTTTATGAGTGAATTTCCTTATTGAAGTTAAAATTGCTAATTTTAGTTGTTTTTTTAAAAATATTATGGAGATATATTATGGTAGCAAAAACTGTTATGAAAACTATTATTACCTTAGTAACCACTGCATTCGGTTTAGTTGCAGGTTTAGCATGGAACGATGCAATCCAAAAGTTAATTGAAACTTTAGTAGGTACTGGAGACGCACTTAACGGATTATTCATTTACGCTATTGTTGTAACCATTATTGCAGTAGTTGTAACCATTATTCTTGCTAGAATTGCAGCAAAAATGGGTATTGAAGTAGATGATGAAGTTAAAGGAGAATAAGTAGTTTTTATTATTCTCTTTTTCACTTTTTTGTTTTAATTTTATATTTTTTTAATATTTTTGAAAATCTTTTTTTATAATTATATATTCATTAGTTTATTGTATTTTGTTGATTGTTTGTTTAAGGGGGTTGAAAATGGCAAAATATTGTGGAAACTGTGGTAGGGAACTTTCTGATAATGCAAAGTTCTGTCCTAATTGCGGTTGGGAATACGTTCCAAGGTACAAGGCAGATCATTATTCAAAATCAGAAGAGTTTGACGGTCCATTTGATGATTTTGATAACAGAAGCTCTACAAATCCTTTTGAAAGCTCTTCCAAAAAGAGTTCTGGAAATGATAAGGGAAATATTGGAAATGAAGAGAAATTTCCTTTCAAAAAGGTATGCATAGCTCTTTTCATTCTATTGCTGCTCTTTTCAATAATAACATTTTTTGCCTATGACAACAATTCAAGCGATTATGACACTTCAGTTCTAGAGGACAGTGCAGACAATATCTCTCTTGATAAATACAGCTACAACATGAATCCTCATGAAGATTGGGACAATGAGCCTTATAACCTGTCAATAGATAGGAATGCATATCTAAGCGGAGAAGGTAAAGTTCAGCTGATTGACTCAAACCATTCATACAACATCGAATCCGATGGATTCAACATCACAGAGTATGAAACATATTACGTGAGTGTGGATGATGATGACTGGTATGTCTTGGACATTTTCAAATGCGAATTCGAAACTCCTTCCCAAAGGCAAGTCTATTCAACAGATATGGATAATGGAGATCCAATTATAATTTACAGTGGAAAAGGGGAATATTCCGGCTATGGAATCATAATCCCAAGTTCAAGCGATAATTCAACCTATAAGAATCTTGACTTCTTGGAGTCTATTTTCTATTATAAGAAGGAATAATCATTTTTGGATATTATTTTTTTTTAATCCAAATTCTTTTTTTAATTATTTTTTAACTTCAATCAAATATTGATTTAATTTAATTAATTCCAATTTAAATACAATATATCATTTATTTAATAAATTACTCTTTAATTATAATCTTATTTTAATATTAAAATAATATTTTACTTTTAAATCAATTTTAAACCTCTAAAAACTGTTTAATTTATAAATGATGACTAACTAACTATTTTTGAAGAGAAATATTTTCTAAAAATTCTTTTTCAATACTCATATTTGAGATATTGTTGGGAATTCTTTAGGATTTGTTTCTCTTCTAAATTTTATGAGGTGTTATGTACATTGAAATTAAAAATTATATGTTTAATTTGTATGATTCTCTGTGTATTTTTAACATTTTCAACTGTTAGTGCAACTGATTTAGAGGATTTAAGCTTTAATTCAGTTGCAATCGATTCACAGTCTGAATCTTCCTTTACAAATTTAAATGAAGATATAAGTGATAATATTGTAAATAGCAATGAGGATGAGGATTGTGTAGGATCTATGAATGAATTATCCAACTTGAATGGGGATTACAGTCCCAATTTAAGTTCTATTAATTCAGATGAGAGTTCTCTAAAATCTAGTATCAGCCCTAGTGGAAATACATTCAGCAGCATTCAAAGTTCAATTAACAGTGCAAAATCCGGCGATACAATAAATCTAAACGGAAAGACATTTACCGGAAATGGGACAGTCATTATAGTTAACAAATCCGTAACTATAAGTGGCGGTTCTGGAGCTCTAAGAGCAACTTTAGATGCAAAAAAGCTATCTGGAATTTTTAGGGTCACTGTTCCTAATGTAAAATTGGTAAACTGCAATTTCATCAACGCAAATGACAAGGCAGTCTACTATCTGGAAGGCAATGGACAAATAAGCAACTGCAATTTCAATCATAATAATGCAAGCACATTCTGTGCGCATATTTATGTTTATCCAAACACTACAAATTTCCTCTTGGAAAACTCTAATTTCTATAACGGCTTTTCATGGAAATATTCAAATGTGGCTATAGCTGCAAACAATGTTACAGTTAGAAATTGCACATTCATCAACAATACCGTTAGAAATAATGAGAGCATTCAGGCTTGCGGTGGAGGATTGCAAGTAGGGGTTTCAGAAACAATGATCAATAAGGGAACTGTTGAAAATTGTCTATTCATAAACAATTCAGCCATTTCCGATAATGAAACCACTCATGCAGGTGCATTTTGCTTCCGTCCTGGAATAAAGGTTTCAAATTCCACTTTCATCAATAATTATTGCAATAGAGTGGGAGGAGCCACCACATTGCATTCAGATGGTGACATAATTGATTGTATTTTCATAAATAACAGTGCTGGAATTTATGGAGGTGCTATAAGTACTGGTTTTGAGGTAAACAACATTAGCGTGAATATCAATTCATGCATTTTTGAAAACAACACTGCTCCTATGGGCGGTGCGATTCAAGTAAAAGGAAACAATGTAAGGGTTATTAACTCTACATTCAATGAGAATAAGGCTACTGGCACTGATGGTGGCGCATTGTTCATAATGGGAAATGAGGCAATAATAGTCAATTCCACATTCAATGAGAATTTCGCTAAAAACATTGGTGCTGGAATATTGATAAATGGAACTGACGTTTCAGTGTTGAATTCAAGCTTTGATGCAAACAGGGCAAGCTATGGAGCTGCCGTTTATGTGGTTGGATCAAATTCAAACATCTTCAGTTCTAATTTCACAAATCATAAGCTTGTGAATGGTTCCGTATACATTAAAGGGCCTAACACATATGTCTATGACAGCAATTTCAAGAACAATTCAGGTGAAAATGGAGCTGCAATTTACATTAAAGGCTCAAACAGCAATCTTATATTGAATAATCTAAGCTTCAACAATGTAAGCAAGAAGGGAGGGGCAATCTATATTGAAGGTTCAAATGCCAATATAATTGCTTCTGATTTTTCAAATAATTCTGCAATCCCAAATAAGTCTGATATCATAAGCGGATTAGGTGGAGCCATTTACATTAAAGGAGATAACAATACAGTTGACTCATCCAATTTCATATTCAACACTGCACGTAACGGTTCAGCCATTTACACTGATGGGTCAAAAATGACATTATCCAATACCAATTTTGATAAGAATCAGGCTTGGTCCTATCTTTTGGATTCCTATGTGGACCCTGCTATCAGTTATTTCAATGAAAGCGACATTTTAATCAATTTGACTTTGATTGGAGGCAATAATATTGCAAATGCAATCTATAATACTGCATCTATGGATGAGATATACTTCTATAATGTGAGTTACATATCCTCAAAAGGTCAAAAGGTCACTGGAAATGATGAGATACATCCAGTTGATGGAGCAGAAAACAGCATGAACGGAAGTCTTTTGTATCAGGACGATAGAGAGGATAACCAATTGGTAAACCTAATCATCTACAGAGAGATTCCGAATAGTGAAAACGGCTTATTGTCTTCTTCTGATGAGCTTTCTGATATGATTTCAGGCAATGAGATTATCTTGAATGAAACATTTACAACTGGCATTCTTGGAGATATAAAGTTTAATATTAGCGATTACATTGATAATCCATTAAGCCCTGGAAAATATTATCTCTACGCAGAACATTTTGAAGATGATTACTATAAGGAAATAGATGAAACAAATGAGTTTGAGATCATTCCAATCGTTGATGTAGCTGTTGGCATTGGATCAAGCAGAGTGAATATAGATTTCAACAAGACAGTTAAATTCACTATTAAAGTGAAGAACAATGGACCAAATAATGCAACTGGAGTGAATGTGAGTGCAATCATTCCAGAGGGATTGGTTTACTTATCATCCGTTCCTTCAATAGGCACATTTAACCCTGAAAATGGCATATGGGATATTGGAAACTTAGATGTAGGTGAAAATCAGACTTTAATCATCAATGTTCAAACCAATAAAACAGGGCTTATTGACTATCCTGTAAATGTGTCCTCTATTGAAGAGGATTCCAATCTTACAAATAACTTGGACAATAAGACCATTAGGGTTCTCATGGCAGATTTGGCCATTACAGTCAATGCTTCTGAGGAGATTGTAAAGCCAGGGGATGTTGTCAATTGGACAATAACCGTTGTTAACAATGGGCCAAATAATGCAAGTAAAGTGGTTATCTTAGTGGATTATCCAGATGATGAATTGATCTATTTAGACTGTTCAAATGACACTTTCAATCTGACTGAGAATAAATTGGAGATTCCAAGTCTTTTGGTTGGAGATGAGATCAGTTTTGTCATTTCAACTAAAGTGAATTCATCAGATAAGCCTTTAATCCTTAATGGAAATGTAAGCGCAGATACATTTGACCCTATTGGATCCAATAATCATGATTCAGATAGCGTTGATGCTTTGCCTATATGTGATTTGATAACTAAAGTGAGTGTATCTGAAAGTCCTGTAAATAAGGATGATGTTGTGGATTGGATTGTTGTCGTTTCTAATGATGGTCCCGATGATGCAGCTGATGTAACCCTTTCATTGTCTGATTTGGAATCATTGGATTTGATTGTACTAAATTCTTCTGATGATTCATTTGATTTGAATAACTATGAATGGATTATTGGCGATTTGGAGAGTGGAGACAACGTTTCATTGATTATCACAACAAAAGTCAATAAATCTGATGATTCAATTACTGTAATCGCTGATGTGGAAACAAGCACATTAGAGTCTGATTATGAAAACAACATTGATAACGACTCTTTGATAATCAATCCAATATGTGACTTGATAATAGATATTGATGCATCAAATGACACAGTTAACTATGGAGATATTGTGGATTGGATCATTGTAGTTTCCAATGACGGTCCGGATGATGCTTCCAATGTTTCAGTTTCCTTGTCTGATTTGGAGTCTTTAGGTTTGATTGTGTTAAATTCTTCTGATGATTCATTTGATTTAGAAAACTATGAATGGATTATTGGTGATTTGGATAGTGGAGATGGCATTTCATTAAACATCACCACAAAGGCCAATAAATCCAATGAGAACATAACTGTTCTTGCTGATGTGGAAACAAGCACTTACGAACCGAATAAGGAAAACAACCATGATAACGATAGTTTGGAAACACTTCCAATATGTGATATATCTGTAACAAAAATTGCTGACAAGAATCCGGTTTACGTTGATGAGGTTGTGAATTGGATAATAAATGTAACCAATAATGGACCTGATAAGGCATGTGAAGTGATTGTAAATGGCAGTTTCCCTGAAAGCTTGGAATTTATCATATATGAGTTGACTAAAGGTGAATTGGAAAGCATTGAAGATGATGATGGAAATCTCGTTGAGCTAATCTGGAAAGTAGGTGACTTGGAGAGCAATGAATCCGCATTATTGGTCATTTCATCTAAAGCATTGGAGGAAGGAGAAGTTGTAAATAGCGTTAGCGCAAACTCTTCAACTCCTGACATGAACCAATCAAATAACCTTGATTCTGCAAGTGTTGATGTTATTTTAAATGAAAGCGGAGAAAATAATCCTGATGAACCTGAAGTTCCAGAAAATCCGGATAATCCAGATACTCCTGATACTCCAGAAAACGATTCAAATGAGGATTATTATGATGACTTCCCATGGGACGACTATTTCCCAGAAGATCTTTTTGGAAAAAATGATGATAACGGCTCACAAAAGGATTTAGATTCCAAATCCAATGGAAATCCTATCAAAAGCTCTAAAAAGCAAATAGATATTTCTAAGAAAAAGACAGGTTATCCATTTGCTTTAGCAATTTTATCATTGTTTGCATTGTTTTCATTAGCCATTAGAAAAAATTAAAATTTTATTTTTGGAGTTAATATAACTCCTTTCTCTTTTTTTATCTTATTTTATCATTGATTCTTTCTCTTTTTTAGCTATTTCTTATCAATATCTTTTTCTATTATTTCTCCAAAGCCATTTAGACAATATAAAAAATTAAAAGTATTTATATTATTATTTATAAAAGTATAAATAATCTAAAATATTTATATGAATTATTATTATATAATTAACAATAATTTCATTATAAAAATTTTAAGTAAAATCAGTTAATTTTAAATAATTAAAAGATTAACTAAATATAATAATTAAATAATTAAATAAATTAAGAATCAAAATGATTAAAATTATATAGTTTGGAGGAATATGATTGCTTTTATTAATTAGTCCTATAAATCATGATGAAGCTATTGAATCCATTGAAGGTGGAGCAGACATAGTTGATGTAAAAAATCCTAAAGAAGGTTCCCTTGGTGCTAATTTCCCTTGGGTAATTAAGGATATCAGAGAACTTACTCCTGATGACATGCTTGTAAGTGCAACTTTAGGAGATGTTCCATACAAGCCTGGAACCGTATCTTTAGCTGCTATGGGTGCATTGGTTTCTGGTGCAGATTACATTAAAGTAGGATTATACGGTCCAAGTAACTATGAAGAAGCTTTAGAAGTAATGGAAAACGTAGTTAAAACTGTAAAGGATACAGATCCTAATGCTATTGTTGTTGCTTCCGGTTATGCTGATGCTCATAGAGTTGGAGCTGTAAGTCCATGGGATATTCCTAAAGTGGCAAGAGATGCTGGAGCAGATTTAGCTATGTTAGACACTGCTGTTAAAGATGGGCATACTTTATTTGATTACTTAGATATTGATGATTGTAAAAAATTCACTGAAGAAGCTCATGGCTATGGATTGAAAGTAGCTTTAGCAGGATCTGTTAAAAAAGACCAATTAAAACCATTATATGACATTGGCTGTGATGTAGTTGGTGTTAGAGGAGCTGCTTGTGTAGGTGGAGACAGAAACACCGGACACATTGACAGAACTGCTGTAGCTGAATTAAAAGAGCTTGTCAAATCCTTTGAAAACTAATTTATTTCAATATTCTTAGTTTTTTACATTTTATAAATTATTCTAATTTATTTTTTTAAATTAGGATAATTTTTTTTAAATCATTTTCATTAATTTTTAATTACACTTTTTATTTTTTACAATTTTTAGGAGGAAAAAAATTGCAATTTTCAGATAAGATATATAATGCAAAACCTGGTTACACTTATGATGATTTTTTATTAGTTCCTAACGCTTCCTGGATTGAAGCAAAGGATGTAGAGACTAAAGTAAACTTAACTAAAGACATCCAATTAAATATCCCTATTATGAGTGCTGCAATGGACACAGTTACTGAAGCAAATTTAGCTATTGCACTTGCTCAAGAAGGAGGAGTCGGTGTTATTCACCGTAACATCACTCAAGAGGCACAAGTGGAAGAGGTTAAAAAAGTAAAAAGCGCTGAAGACATTACCGTACGTGATGTAGTGACAATCAGTCCTGAATCTTCCATTGAAACTGTCCAAGACATTATGGAAAACGAATCAGTTAGCGGTCTTCCTGTTATTGAAAACGAGAAGATTGTAGGAATCATCTCAAAAAGAGATGTAAGACCTTTCCTAAAATCTGATTCCAAAAAATTAGTCAAGGACATAATGACCTCTGAAGTTGTTACAATCAAAGAGAACACCCCTTCTGAAGAGGCATTGGATATCGCTTATGAAAACAAGGTTGAAAGATTGCCTGTTGTTAGTGAAGATGGTGATTTGGTAGGTATTCTTACCATTAAGGATATCTTAAATCAAGATCAACACCCTAATGCTGCACTTGATAAGAATGGTAAATACTTAGTTGCAGCAGCTTGTGGTCCTTTCGATTTGGACAGAGCTATGGCATTGGATGAAGCTGGAGCAGACATCATTTCAATCGACTGTGCTCATGCTCATAACATGAATGTAGTTAAATTTGCAGAAACCATCAAGGACAATATTGATGCAGACTTATGTATGGGTAACATTGCAACCCGTGAAGCTGCAGAAGACTTGATTGCTCATGGTGCAGACGGTCTTAAGGTAGGTATTGGTCCTGGTTCCATTTGTACTACCCGTATTGTAGCAGGTATCGGTGTGCCACAGGTTACAGCTATTGCAGATGTTGCAGATGTTGCTAGCGAAGCTGGAATTCCTGTCATTGCTGACGGAGGACTCAGATTCTCCGGTGACATTGCAAAGGCAATTGGTGCTGGTGCAGATGTTGTAATGCTTGGTAACTTGCTTGCAGGAACATTGGAATCTCCAGGGGATGTAGTAACCATGAATGGTAGAAAATACAAAACCTACCGTGGAATGGGTTCCATTGGAGCTATGACTGGTGGATCCGGTGGTGGAGCTGACAGATACTTCCAAGAAGTGGATAAAGGTACTCACATGAAGCATTCAAAATTAGTGGCTGAAGGTGTAGAAGGTGTAGTTCCATATAAGGGAACTGTAGCTGAAGTTGTATTCCAATTGGTTGGAGGATTAAAGTCTTCCATGGGATACTGTGGTGCTCGTGACATTCAAACCATGAAGGAAGTTGCTCGTTTCGTTAGAATCACTGCAAGTGGTATCAAGGAATCACATCCTCATGAATTGATGATCACTAACGAAAGTCCAAACTACCCAAATTTTGAATAGTTTGAATTATTTATGGATTTTAGAATAATTTAATCATTATTCTATTTTTCAATTTTTTTCAAAAATCATTTTTATTTTAATTTGTTTATTTTTTCAAATTAAATAATTCTTTTTTTACAATTCTAATTGAATTGCTTTTTAAAGTCTTTAAATAGTAGATAAAATATTTTAAAAAAATTATTTATTCTATTTTTAACAGGTTTTATAAAATATTTTAAAAAATTTACTATAGGAGATATGTATTATGTTAGATTTTATTAAAGGATTATGGAATCCTGTCGCATTTTGGATTAGTTTTATGATGAGCATTATTATGCCAATCATTTTTGGTGTAATTCCATTTTATTTAACTGGAAATGGAATTTCAATGGAAAACTGTTTAATCTTATGGCCTTTAAGATGGATTGTAGCTTATTTATTAATAAATACTTTTGTTAGAGATACTGGCTTGAAATTAGCTGCTAAAGTTTTTAAATTTGACCCTGGCTACTGATTACTTAACGAATTCAATTCCTACTTCTTAAAACGAATACTTTATTAAATTAAAGGAATAAACTACTAATATAAATTAATTAACAATTATTTGCTTATTCGATTAAAAAGTCTTATAGTGATTATTAATTTGTATAATTTTTATTGGAGTTTATAAAATGAGAGATAACAACGAAAGAAGTTGGAAAATCAGATTTGCAATAATCATGTTTGTCTTGGCTGTTGTCATCTTTTTAGCCAGATATCTTATCTTTGGAGATGGTGAAGAGATTATTGCTTATCTTTGGAAACATATAGGTTTCATTCCAATTGACATATTGATTGTCGCATTCCTGCTTGAAGGCATAATGGGCAAAAAGGAACATGAAGCTATTTTAGAGAAAATAGACATGCTTATGGGTACTTTCTTCTCAGAAATTGGAAATGATCTTTTAGCTGAACTCAGCAAAGTCAATAAGAACAAGATCAACACTGAAAACCTAAAGGATATCAGGAACTGGGAAGAAAAGGATTTCGATAATAAGATGAAGGAATTGAAAGAAAACGGTCTTGACTTCAAAGCGGATATTCCGCCAGAAGAAAGAGAGGAGTTCTTGACAAACATTCATTCAATTCTTATGGAAAAGAGAGAATTTTTAGTAAACCTCATCAACAACCCTAATCTTTTAGAGAAAGATGAATTCTCCTCACTCTTGCTTGCTTTATTGCATTTGGATGAGGAGCTTTCCCGCAGAGGTGAATTCTCAGACATTAAAGATGCTGATTTCAATCACTTAAACGGTGACATGAAGAGAGTTTACACTAAATTGGTATATGAATGGGTTTACTATTTAAAATACCTTAAGAAATACTATCCTTACATGATTTCACTCGCTATCCGTACCAATCCATTTGACAGCGAAGCGGATGTTCATGTAAATGAATAGATTTTAAGTGGTTAATTGATATTTTCAATTGACCAATATTTTTCTTTTTTTTAAATTTATTTTGATTTTATTTTTTTACAGATGATGTTTATGAATGGTCAAAAATTGTATTCTTGCATAGTTTTATCAGGAGGAATGAGTAGAAGAATGGGT
>JAEEWY010000026.1 GCA_016291275.1 Methanobrevibacter sp.
TTTTTGAAACTCAGCAGATCCAATTGTGTTTGCAGGCACATTATGGTCAAAGACAATGACTATCTTTTCATTGTCCCATACCTTATCGCTTATTTTTTCAAAGGTTTTTATTGCAGGAGGTGAAGTTCCATCATGTGACATTGCCAAATCAACATCCACTTCGATTATTTCTCCAGGAATGACTTCACGACCTATTTTCTGAGATAATATTTTTTCTGAAATATTCAAATTTAATCTCCTAAAAATTTATCAATATCTTTAATTTAATTAATTTAATTTTATATCTATTTTTATAATTTAATCTATTAGATTTATAAATTTATTTATATTAATTTCAATATGAAAAATAGTATTGTATAAAACAGTCCTTTTAGAAAAAATAGATTTTATAATAAAATTAGTCTTTTATAAATTTGTTATTAATTAAGTTAGTTTAAAAATATAAAAAAAGAATATGTTGATTATATTATAAATCAACATAATTTGAATCAATGCTTCTTACAATGTCTTTAAATACATCGTCGTCAATGTATTTTCCTTCTTCTCTGCTTTCCTTTACCTTTTTCACGATTTGGCAAAGTTGGTCATTGGTTACTTTAAATCCACATTCGTCAAGTTTTGCCTTAACAGCTCTGCAACCGGAATGTTTTCCTAAAACCAATTGTCTTCTTTGACCAACGAGTTCAGGTAAATATGGTTCGTATGTAAGAGGCTCTTCAATAACTGCATCCACATGGATTCCAGATTCGTGCCTGAATACATTCTTACCTACAATTGGCTTATTGTATGGAATCTCCAATCCGGTTTTCTTGGATACCAATTCAGATAACTCTTGGATGTATTTGGTCTTGAAGCCTAAGTCCTTACCGTACAATAATTTTAAAGACATGATCAACTCTTCAAGAGAAGCGTTTCCTGCCCTTTCTCCAATACCATTAACGGTTGTTGAAACAGCACTTCCTCCTGCAAGCAATCCATAAATTGAGTTTATTACAGCTAATCCAAAGTCATTATGGCAGTGCATAGCTATTTGGACATCAGTCACTTTTCTAAGTTCCTTGATTAAAAAGGTAATTCCTTGTGGAGTGATTGCCCCAACGGTATCTGCAATGTGCACTCTGTCTGCACCATAGCTTTCTGCTTTTGAGTAAACTCTTTTCAAGAAGTCCAAGTCAGTTCTTGTTGCATCTTCTGCTGAAAATGCTACAAACAATCCATGGTCTTTAGCGTATTCAATGGATTTCATGCAGATGTTCAATGCTTCTTGCCTTTTGATATGCATTTTATGTTCCAAATGAATGTCGGAAGTTCCCATGAATGTGATGATTCCATCCACATCACAGTCAAGAGCTCTGTCAATGTCTCCTTTTTTGGTTCTTGCCAAACAGATGATTTCAGCATCCAATCCTTCGTTAGCTATTGCCTTGACTGCAGCTGATTCCCTGTCTGAGACGATTGGGAATCCCGCTTCAATTTGATGGATTCTTAATTGATCAAGCTTTCTGGCTATTTCCAATTTGTCATCCAGTGAGAAACATACTCCAGGAGTCTGTTCCCCATCTCTTAAAGTTGTATCATAAATAGTAATATCTTTTGGGAATTTGTATTCCTCTTCCTTGTTGAAAGGACTTGTATAATATTGCATTTTTTTATCAACTCTTTGTGTCTTTTGTATTTTAGTTAGTTTTATGTTTTTTTAATATTCTTAAATTTAAAATTTTTAAATTTAATATTTTCAAATTTCTCTAGTTTAAATTTAATATAATAAGTTATGTATTTTTGTTTTATAAACTTTTTTATAATTTTCAGCAATTGAAATTCAATTGTCCAGTTCCTCTAGTAATTCAAGGTAGGAAGTTCTTTCAAAACCATCTGTGATTCCTAATTTTTCAAAGAGTTTAAATATGCTTTCCTGTGCCTTGGAATAGTCTGAATTGTCCTCTAAGCTTATTTCTATTTCCATATATGGGTCAAGGCCATGGACATTGTCCAAGCTGATTTCATAGTTTTCATATTTGTAGTATTCACGATCCTTCACAACAGTTCTAACTTCCTTGAACCCTAAATTCTCAAATATTTTAGATGCCTTGTCTGCATCTTCTATTTCCATTTCAACCTCTTCTCTGGTTTTGCTTTTTGCATCGATTTTAGGGCCTTTGTAGGTAATGAACAAGTTGTGCTTTTCATCTGTTTTTGTTTCCCTAATCCTCAACGCTTCATCGGTTTGTGCAAAATCACAGACTGGGCTGTTGAAATACCTGTCCTCCTGATGTTCGGTTTTTACCTTTACGGCATTTATCTCATCAAGCATTTTTCTCATTTCATCAAAGCTTTTTATTTTTGCTTTCACTTCTACTTCAATCATAAGAATTATCTCACTATCATTAATATTTTCAAACTCTTTTTTAAGCAATTTTCTAAACTACTTTTAAACATTTTTTAATTTTTAATTCAATTTTTATATTTGTTTCAAATACCCTTATAAATAATCCTATTCAGTTTTTATTAATACTTTATATATTGAAAAGTATTACCATTTATATGCTTTATAAACATTAACTTTATATACTATATAAATGATATATTTTATTAGTAAAAATTTTAATAAAAAAATTATTAATTTTAACTGATTTTTATTGTCAATTTTCTTTATTTGTCAAAACTAAAATTATATTAATTTTTTAAAATATTTACTTACTTTTTTTAAATAATTTTGGAGGTAATAAATTGACCGATGTTGATATAAAAATAGAAAACATTGTAGCTTCTGCAAGCATTGGTAAAGACATTGTTCTTACTGAAGTGGCAAAAGCGTTAGAAGGTGTCGATTTTAACAGAGAACAGTTCCCAGGATTAGTATTTAAACTTCAAGATCCTAAAACTGCTGCTTTAATTTTTAGTTCCGGTAAACTTGTATGTACTGGTGCTAAATCAATCGATGATTCAAAATTAGCTATTAAAAAAACTGTCGATCTTATGAGAACTATTGATACTGAGATTCCTCATGAGTTTGATATTAAAATTCAAAACATTGTTGCTTCTGCAAATTTACAATCTACTTTAAATTTAGAAGCAGTTGCTTTGGAATTGGAAAACACTGAATACGAACCAGAACAATTCCCTGGTTTAGTATACCGTTTATCTGATCCTAAAGTTGTATTATTATTATTCGGTTCCGGAAAAGTTGTTTGTACTGGAGCTAAAACCAAAAAAGACGCTAGGTTAGGTGTAGAAAATGCAAAAGCTAGACTTAGCGAATTGGACTTAATATAATTGGTGATATTATTGATTAAACTTGTAGTATTTGACTTAGATAATGTTATTATTGATGGTGAGGGCATAGACGAGATTGGAAAATTAATTAATATTGAAGATCAAATTGCAGCAATCACTGAGCAGGCTATGCAAGGTGAAATTGACTTCGAAACATCCATTAAGAAAAGAGTAGGGCTTCTTAAAGGAGTTGCTACTGACGATATTAGAACATTAGCTAATGAAATGCCTCTAATGAAAGGAGCTGAAGAAACCGTTTCCTCATTAAAGGAAAATGGTTTTGAAGTAGCTATTATTAGCGGTAGTTTTGATATAATCGCCGATACTATTAAGGGAAAACTTGATGTGGATAACATATTCACAAATTCATTAGTTGAAGAAGACGGGATCTTAACTGGTGAAGTCACTGGGCCATTAGTATCTGGTTCAAAATTAGATGTTCTATCCAAGCTCATCGAAGAAAAAGGTTATACCTTAGATGAATGTGTTGCTGTTGGAGATGGAGCAAATGATATTTCTATGATTGAATCTGCTAAATACGGAATTGCTTTTAATGCAAAACCTGCTTTAAAGGAAACTGCAGACATTATTGTAGAAACCCGTGATTTAACTGACGTTTTAAATGTCATCATTAATTTAAACTCTGAAAACACTGAAGGAGATGCTGACGTGGATAAAGAAGTTGCTGTAGAAACTGAAGTAGTTGAAACTACTGACGTAGTTGTTGAAAACCAAGAAGAAGAACAAGTTGCAGATGCAACTGAAGAAGTAGTTGAAGAAATCGAAGAAACAGAAGAAGTTGTTGAAGAAGCTGAAGAGGCTGAAGAAGAAGCAGTGGAAGAAGAAGTTGCTGAAGCTGAAGAGGAAGCTGCTGAGGAAGAAGCTCCTGAAGCTGAAGAAGAAGCAGCTGAAGAAAAACCTGTTAAAGAAGCAAAACCTAAGAAATCCAAAAAGAAAAACGCTCTTCCAGAACCTGATTTTGATTTAGCTGACACCATTGAAGGTGTAAGAGCTCAAAAAGATGAAAGAGAAGAACGTATTGCTAAAGTTGCAGATGAAAGAGAAGCATTTAACAGGGAAGCTAAAGAACAACGTAAAATACGTGATGAATTAAATTCTGAATTAAAAGAAAACTTAGCTAAAGCTATTGAGTTCAGAGATCAACGTAATGAAATCAACAAACAAGTTGAAGAAAACAAGAAAGCACGTAATAAAGTCAATGACGAAATTAAGAGTCTTGAATGGTCTTCTGGTAAAAAAGATAAAATCAGGATTGAAGCTGAAATCAAAAAGATTGATAAAATTATCGAAACCAGAGTTTTAGACATCAAAAAGGAAAATCAACTTGTTAAAAATGCAAATGATTTAAGAAAAGAACTTGCAGAAATCAAAGAAGACGATAAAGTCAAAGAAGAAGCTGCTGAACTCAAGAAAAAATCTGAAGAATTCCACGCTAAAGTAGTTGAACTTTCAGAACAAGCACAAGAAGCTCACGAACAAATGCTTTCTTACTTCAGAAAAACTGATGAAATCAGAACTGCTGCTGATGAAGCACACAAGTTATTCATCCAAGCAAGAAAGAATGCTTCTGCAAAACATGAAGAATTTAAAATGATTTTAAGTGAAATTCATGTAATCAATAAAAAGTTAGGAAGCAACAAAAACAGAAAACGCAGATCTGATAAATCTGGTGGTTCTTCTAACAATAAGAAAAATCGTGAAGAAAAAGAAAGAGCTGAAAGTATCTTTGATAAATTCAAAAACGGTAAGAAATTATCTACCGAAGAGCTTTTACTCTTGCAAAAATACGATATTAATTAATTAAATTATATTTAATTAATTTTTATTTTTTCTTTTAATTTCTTTTTATTTTCTTTTATTTAGTTTATTTTATATTTTTTAATTTACTTTTTTTATTATTTTATTTTATTTTAATTCTTATTTTGTTTATTTTTCATTTGGGCTTATTTATTCTAGTTATTTCCAGCTGATTTTTTAATAGATTATAATAGAAATATAATAGTTAAGTAAATTTATATAATAGTTAAATCTAATTTTATTATAATTGTGATGGAAATTTTATAAATAATATTGTGGGGATACAATGGCAGAAAATGAAAATAATGATAAAAAGGAAGAAAAAATAGAAGTTTGCTACACCTGTGGAAAGGAATTTGACATGAACAGTGATGAAGGCGCTCATTACCACTATGGAAAATATCCAATGTGTGGATATTGCAGCAATTTCTATGGTTTTTATAAAGAGGATTTGATGGATAAAAAATAATTTCAAATCAATTTTTTTATTATTTACAATTTAATTGAATATAACAATTATTTTTTAATTTTTTACATCTATTCTAATTTTACTTTTCATTTTAATACTATAATTGTCTTGAAATTTGAATTGTTCAAAAACGAAAATATTAAATATAATGGTTATGTATAAAGTATTTATGATTTTGAATAATTTGCAAATTTGAATTTTTCAATTTATTTCATTAGATTTTATAAAAATTATTTTATAGAATTCTATTTTTCATATGCTTTTTTGATTTGAAAAAGCTTTAAACAATTTTATTATTAATTTATATTTAATTTTTATTTATTATGTGATAACATGCATGAAGTGATTATTTCAGAAAAACCAAAATCTGCTGAGAAGATAGCAAAGGCTCTCTCTTCAAAAGCCCAAAAGAAAAAATATGGTAGGAAGATAAGCTATTGGGAATTTGAGGAAGATGGAAAAAGGACCACTGTTTTGTCTGCAGTAGGTCACCTTTACTCTTTGACATCTGCTACTTCAAGAGACAGATTAGGTTTTGATTTAAAATGGGTTCCAGCATATGAGGTTGAAAAGAATAGCGGATATGTTAGGGATTATGTTTATGCTATTAAAAAACTCTCCAAAGATGCAGATAAATTTGTTCATGCTTGCGATTACGACGTAGAAGGAACATTGATTGGTTATAATGCATTGAAATACGCTTGCGGAAACAATGCTGAGGCAAAAGCGTCCCGTATGAAATTTTCCACATTGACCAAAAAGGACATTGTAGAAGCATATAACCATATGATTGACATTGACTTACACCAAGTGGATAGCGGTATTGCAAGGCACATGCTAGACTATTACTTTGGTATGAACATATCTTCCGCTTTAATGAAAGCTGTCAGATCATCCTCTTCAAGTCGCATAAGCTTATCTGCAGGACGTGTGCAAACTCCTACTTTATCCATTTTAGTGGATAGGGAAAAGGAGATACAATCATTCATTCCAGAACCTTATTGGCAAATCAAGGCAAAATCTGATTTTGACATTATAGCAAATCATGTTGAAGACAAGATCTTTGATGAGGAAAGGGCTAAAAGAATATTTGATGAATGTCAAGGTGCTGATGCAACTGTAACTAATGTGAATGTTAAGGAAACAATCAGGAAACCTCCTATACCATTCAATTTAGGTGGCTTGCAATCTGAAGCACACACTGTATTCGGATTTTCACCTAAAAGGACTCAAGTTGCAGCTCAGAACTTATATGTTGGAGGATACACTTCCTATCCACGTACCTCATCCCAAAAGCTCCCAGAATCATTAGGATTTAAAGAGATTTTTGCAGGTCTTCTTAAGGATGAAGAGTTTAGAAAACATATTGCTGACTTGCCTGCAAAATTAAAGCCAAATGAAGGTAAGAAAGAGGATGCAGCACACCCAGCTATTCACCCAACTGGTGTCTTGCCATCTAACTTATCTCCAGATGAGGAAAAGATCTATCGTTTGATTGTTTATAGGTTCATAAGTGTCTTCAGTGAAGATTCCAAATTGGAAACCATGAAAGTTGACTTGAATGTTAACAATGAGGAATTTGTCTTTACAAGAAAAAGGGTTTCTCATGAAGGATGGCTAAAGCATTATCCATTCAAGAAACAGGAAGCTGATGAGTTCCCTCCACTTAAAAAAGGAGATTTCCTAAAGATTCATGAAATCATTTCAGAGGAAAAGGAAACCAAACCTCCTGCAAGATACAACGAAGCTTCTCTCATCAAGGAATTGGAGAAAAGAGAACTTGGTACAAAGGCTACCCGTGCAGACATCATTGCAAAGCTCTATGATAGAAAATATATTGATGGCAAAAAGATTGAAGTCAAGCCATTAGGTGTTCATATCATCGATACATTGAAGCAATACTGTAAGAACTTAACCAGCGAAGAGTTGACCCGTGAATTTGAAAGGGAACTCGATTGCTTATCTGCTGATAAGATTACAAAAGAGGAAATTCTTGCAAATGGTGAAAAGGAAGTCAGATCAATCCTTAAGGATATTAATAACAACCAAAAGGAAATTGGTTCAAAGCTTTATGAATCCTATCAGGAGTCCAATGTCGTTGGTGAATGTTCCTGTGGTGGTAAACTGCTTAAAAAGTATTCAAGAAGGAATAAGCAAACATTTATCGGATGTTCAAATTTCCCTCAATGCAGAAACACTTACTCACTCCCTAAAGGTGCAAACATATTGAAATCCACTTGCCCAACCTGTGGTTTGCCTATGATTTCAATTAAGAGAAAAGGTCAAAAGGGAAGGGAACATGTTTGCCTTGATCCAAATTGCGGTAAGGAAGTAAGTAAAAGGCGTGCTCCTGAAGTTGTTGGCAAATGTCCTGAATGTGGAAGAGACTTATTGAAACGTTCCGGAAGATTTGGTGAATTTGTTGGATGCAGTGGCTTCCCACAATGTAGATTCAGTTGCCAATTGAAGGATTTAGACAAAATATTACTAGAAAAATCTGAGGAATTAAGTAAATAATTTGATGATTATTTATAAGAATTAATGATTCTATTTTTTCTATTTTATTTCTCATTTTTATTTTTCTATTTTTTTATTGACTATTTTTCTTTATTATTTTCTTTATTATTTTCTTTATTTTTTTAAACTTTTTTTAATTTATTCTTATTTCTTTTTCATTTTTTAACCAATAATTTTATTCGCATATATTCAAATGTTCATCATATTCCTTTTTCCTTTATATAGTATATTAGAAAATTATATATGTATATAAAATGTATATTTAATTATTATTAAATTTAAATTGATTTTTATTAACATTGGTTTAATAATAATCTTTCAAATCTTAAGTTTAATAATTTTAATTCAAAATAATTATTGCAATATATTTTAAAATATATTTAATTATTTGTTTTACAAGTCGTATGATGTTGTTTTATGAAATGAGATAATTTAAGCGCTTTATCTTTCATGAGATGATTGAGTACTGACTATAAATTATATATTCGAATATTAATTTGTAAAATGTACGAGGATTTTTTATGGAAAATCAGAAAGTTAAAACAATATTAAAATCTGTGGTTATCATAGCAATATTGTTTGTTTTGGTTTTTGGTATTAGGGCTCAAGCTGCTGATATTGGCGGAGTTCCAAATGAACTAAAAGCAAATTATATGGATGCTGATGGTCTTCCTTATTTCAGTGAAATGGACTCATACTTTAACTTAAGGATGACTCAAGATTATATGGATCATGGATATTTTGGTGATACTTTAGTAAATGGTTCTGGTTGGGATATGCATTCATACTATCCATCAGGAAGGGACGTAGGGTCCTATCAGCCGATGATTGCGTATGTTACATCATTCTTATATGGAATAGTGAACATGTTCCAGGACATGTCCCTTAAGGAAGTGGCATTTTGGACTGGTGCATTCATTTCATCATTTGCTGTAATTCCTGTTTACATATTCACAAGAAGAATAACTAATGATTATGGTGCAATCGCAGCTACATTGATTGTAGCTTTAGGTCCTAACTATATTACACACACATTTGCAGGATTTTTCGATACAGATATGTTTAACGTAACCTTGCCTTTATTCTTTATACTCTTCTTTGTTGAAGCGGTTAAAAGCGATAAATTGGTTCACAGGATAATATTTGCAATCTTATCTGTTATCACTATTGGTATTTATTCCCTTTCATGGACTGGGTATATGTTTTATCCTGCAGTAATGATAATTGTGATGATTGTGTTCTTTATACTATGTTTCTATCTGGACATCGAAGTATTGGAGCCATTTAAAAATTATAGTAATAAGCTAAACTGGTTGATTAATCAAAAAGAATTGTTCCCAGTAGTTTTAATGGTTGTTTTAGGTGCTATCAGCTTATTGTTCACTGTTGGAATAGGCGGAATACTAGATGCTATTTCCGGTCTTACTGGAGGGTTCTCACTTTTATCCACAGCAAATGATGTATGGCCTAACGTATTTATTTCCGTTGCAGAGATGCAAAGGCCTAACCTTTTAGCTGGCGGACTTCCAGGTGCATTCTTAGCAAACACAAGCGGTATCATAAACGGTATTGGTGGAATAGTTGCATTCTTTGGTGTTTTATTGGTATTATTCACCTTTGTTCAAAGATTGCTCAGACTAAGGTCTGTAAAGGTTAAAGGAGATTCATCAAAACCGCATAAATCTAAACGTAAAGCTACTTCTGTAAGAAAGGAACAAGACAGATTCAGAATTTCCCTTAAAGACATTGGATCTTTCGGTTCAACTGATGAAATCAATAAGAGCAAACGTTTAAATGTGCTTTACTTAAGCTTATTCCTTGTATGGATTCTTGCATCTGCAGCAGCAGTAACTCAAGGTACAAGGTTTATTCAGGTATTGGTTGTTCCAATGGGTATCTGTGCAGGTATTTTTGTAGGATATGCAGTTGACTATGTCAAAGCAAATATTGATGATGACAGAACTTTATTCTTGATAGCTATTGTATGTTCATTCTTGATTGCATTCCCAATTAGTCAAATCGGTTATGCTGTTGACAATGCTTTAATGATAGGTTCAATCGTATTTGTTGCTCTTGTAGTTATTTCCGGAGTATTCATATACCTTAGAAAATCTATTAGGGACTCAGATGTGTCCATTAAAAAGGCATTGGTTGTTGTATTGATCACTTTAGCTTTAGTGTCTCCAACTGTTTGTGGTGCTTACCAGACTACTGCTCTCACAGTTCCTGGTTCAAGTGACCCAATATGGAATGCTATGGACTATGTTAAGGAAAACACCACTAATGATACAGTTATCATTTCCTGGTGGGACTTCGGTTACCTATTCCAAATTGCATCTGACCATCCAACTTCTTTCGATGGGGGTTCTCAGTCAGGGGACCGTGCATACTGGGTAGGTAAAGCATTGACTACTTCGGATTTCGCACAATCTAAAGGAATCTTGCAGATGTTGGGAACTACTGGTAGCAATGCTTCTGAGTTGTTATGCAATTACACAGGAAGTAATGTAACTGCAGTTGATGCATTGGACAAAACCTTAGGCATGAGTAGGGAAAATGCTAAATCAACTTTAGTCAAGGACTATAATTTAACTGAAAGCCAAGCAAACGCTGTTGTAAAACAGTCACACCCATCCAATCCGAATAATGTTGCATTTGTTTTAAGTTCAGACATGATTCAAAAAGCTGGATGGTGGTCCTACTTCGGTTCATGGAACTTTGATACATTAGACAGTACAAACTATCAATATTATGTGGCTCCAAATTATGTTACAATCAAGCCTAACTCTCAAGGCAGCATTACAATTTTAAATGAAAGCAATGTCTTATACAATGCTGAAGTAAAGAGAGGATCTAATGGTACTAATCAAACCACTGCTCAAATGACTGCTGTTTGGGCAAACAATGGCAGTAAAGTCAACTTAAACGGTACTGATTATAACCCTCTCAAAGCAAGTAATCTTGTTGCTATTGAAGACGGCTACTTGACTGTAAACAAGACCTTGGATAAAAACGGAAATTTCACATTATACCTTTTAAGTTCCGGAGATGAGTACACTGCAATATTAATGGATAATGAACTTAAAGACTCTGTCTTTACCAGATTATTCCTATTAGGTGGTGTAGGCCAAGATACCTTTACAATTAGTAACATGCAGGATGGAGTTGCTACTTGGTCCATTAATAATGGGGCTTCAAGTTCTGATAACGCAGATTCTAATGCATAGAGACATAACATGTAGTTATGTTTAAAATTTAAAATGGAGTTAAGATTATAATTAAAACTGTCCATTAGTTTTTCTTATAATTCTTTAACTTTTTTCTTTTTTTAATTCATTGCTATCTTTTCGCAGTTTAGTTTCTTATTTTTACCGCATATTTTATATGTTAAAAATACAAAACCTATATTATAATAAAATATTTACATTTTTCAATTTTCTAATAATGTATCCTAAAATTGATTATTAGATGATTATTGAATTATTATTAAATTATTTCAAAATTAATTCTTATTTCGTAATAAATTATTATTGGGGAGTTTATGTCTATAGAAGAAAAAATAAAAGCTATTGAAGAGGAAATTCAAAAGACACCTTATAACAAAGCTACTTCTCACCATATAGGTAAATTAAAGGCTAAAATTTCCAAGCTTAAGGAAGAACAGATTAAAAGAAGTAGTGGTGGATCCAAAGGTGAAGGGTTCCACATTAAAAAAAGCGGTGATGCTACAGCGGTTTTGGTAGGTTTCCCATCTGTAGGTAAATCTACATTGCTTAATGAATTAACCAATGCTGAAAGTAAGGTTGGAGCTTATCAATTCACTACTTTAGAGATCATTCCTGGGGTTATGGAATACAATAATGCTCAAATTCAAATTTTTGATATTCCTGGAATCATTACTGGTGCTGCTGGAGGTAAAGGAAGAGGTAAAGAGATTCTATCCGTTGCAAGAACTGCAGACTTGATTATAGTTGTATTGGATACACTTAATCCGCAGCATTTGAATGTTATATTAAAGGAGCTTGATAATGTAGGTGTAAGGCCAAATCAAACCAAGCCTGATGTTAGAATCAAAAAGACACGTAAAGGTGGAGTTAATGTTTCCACAACAGTTCCTTTAACCTATTTGGATGAGAAAACCATCAGATCAATCATCAATGAGTATGGAATTCACAATGCTGATGTCTTGTTTAGAGATGATGTAACAATTGACCAGTTCATTGATGTTATTGAAGACAATAAGTCCTATGTTCCTATGATGATCCTATTGAATAAGGTGGATTTGGTTGACCTTGATTATCTAAAGGAACTTCAAAAGGAAATTCCTGAATTCATACCTATTTCTGCAGATAAGAAACTCAATATTGATGCACTTAAAGAGGAAATATTCAATCGTGTAGATTTAATTAGGGTTTATTTAAAGCCACAAGGTAGAAAAGCAGATATGGAAGACCCATTGGTTATCAGAAGAG
>JAEEWY010000199.1 GCA_016291275.1 Methanobrevibacter sp.
AATTCAGTTAAAGGAATTCTTTGACTATATCTTGAGGCTGCTTCAATTACGACATTTAAATTCTGAATAGGATTGGAATGAAGTAATTCATGGAGGCATATAAGACAATTTTCTGGAGTTAAACGTCCTAAATAATTAACTAAGTATTCAGGATTGATCATATTAGCTCTAGCAATTATTCTTTTAATATCATTGATGTCAGTATAATTTTCCAAGCATACTTGATACAATCCCATTTTTTCACAAATTCCAGCAATTTTTGGTTTATCATAATGAGTGAATACATTTGATTCTAAAATGACTGAGGCAGCTTTGGTGTTTTCGTATAAATTAAGTTCTAAGATTTTGGTTTGTAAGTAGGCATCTTCTGGTAAATTGCTTTTCAAATATTCAACCATGAATGAAGTTAATTCTTGAATTTTCTTCTGGGATTGGAATATGTCAATTACTTGGTTAATATCGACTAAGATATTACCATTTGCTCTATTGCAAATAACTTTGCATAAATTAGCAGCAGCTGGAGCATTAGTAGCAACTAAGCTTTTAAGGATATTTAACCAATCTGGTTTATAATTATTTTGGTTGCAGTAAGGAATGATTTTATCGAATTGATTATTAGCGGCGAAAGCTTGAATTATTTTTTCGTGAGCAGAAGCACTACCTGAAGCCATTAAGATTTGTAAACTTAATCTTTGATCAGCATTTTTGACTAATTCGGAAAGTTCTTCACTTGCGGTGAATTTATTTTCTCTGAACATATTATTCAACATATCAATTCTTCCTTGTTGAACTAATGGTTTAGCCATTTCACATGATTCAACCTTATTTAATTTACCTTGGGACATCATTGTTTGGAAATAAATTAAAATTGGTTGAGGATTTCCTTGTAATTGTTTGAACATATTTATGGTATTGATATTACGAAGGGTATCTCCTGGGGTTTGAGCAACAATTTTAGCAGCTTCTTGATAGTTACCATTTTGCATAAAGGTCTTGAAAGCAGTCATGAAAATATTCTCTGCTCCTGGAAGGTTGAATCTAGCCGCCATTCTTGTTATGACTTCCATAACACCAGGGACGTTTTTACAGAAGTTCATGATGAAAGGAATTAAATTGTTTCTGTCTACATCGACTCCTAATAATTTACCACTCTTGTTAATGTACATCATTCCACCAGTGGCTGAATTAAGAGTACTGAAAAGGAGGGAATCTTCAGAAACTTTGCATTTGAAGATCAAAATGGCTTTGGTGATTTCATAAATGAAAAGATATCCTGAATTAGTAGCGAGGAAAATAACTCCGAATTTTTGTAAGATATCCATTAAGACAGGGAAATCATTAGGCATTGGCATTTGGACATCAACGGCAGCTTTGACTCTTTTTCCTGGACCAACATCAGCAATGAGTAATTTATAATTTGGATTGTTTTGTTTCTTGTCAACAAAACTGAAAATGGTGCAGTCATTTTCATCAATGCATTTTACGTCTTGAATAGCAGGGGCAAAACCATCAATATTTTGAGAAACGTTTTGTTGGACGTTGTATAATTGGATGAATCCAACAGCTTGAGGAGCTCCTCCGACATTCATTGAAGTGATACCATTCAAGGCAAACCAACTATTATGCGAATCGCAAATTAATTTAAGAATGAATACATTATTTTGAGCAATTCCTCCTTGTCTATCAAAGCATTTCTTAGCAGGAGAATTCATTTCGCCAATATCAAGAGTAAAGACACTTTGAGAAGAGACAAGACCAATAGTTCTATCATTGAGCCAAGTCCAGAAAGTAACATCGCTATTTAAAACGATATCCTTCAATTTGGTTCTGGTGTCTAAATTGAATACTTGAATCATGACGTTATTTGTACCATTGTTGGCTCTGACCGCCATTATATTTTGGTGAGGGTGCATCATGACACCTTCGGCTTTGGCCATCTTTCTCTTGGAGATTTCCATGTTTTTAGTAAGGTTGCAAGTGACCACTGAAGTGTTTCCTTGTTGATCAACTTCCTTGGCACAGATATATCTATCTGATTCAAAGGAAAGGGAACCAAGCTTAATTAAGGAAGGATCCAAGCCATGTTGAGGAAGAAAGGCTAGTTCCTTCATTTGAACGGGCAAACTTTGTTGAGACATCTCGCTTTAATATGGAAGAAATTTTTTTTTAAGATATATATATTTTATTGATAAAAAATTAATTTTAATTATTTTTTTTTCAATTTTTTAATTAAATTATTGAATTTAAAATTTTAAATTTTTTTATTTTATG
>JAEEWY010000200.1 GCA_016291275.1 Methanobrevibacter sp.
CTGGGTGTTATCCACTATGATTAATTTAATTGAAAACACACAAAACAATTAAATTATTTTAAAAAAAATACGAATAATTCGTATAAAACGTATGATATAGTTCGCAACCTTATCAATTTGAACCACAAAACTCTACTAAAAAATTTATTTTAATTAATTATAAACTTTTTGAAAATTGTTTTAACCCATGAATTGGATTAAATAAATCATCATTAACATTAATGGCTAGAATATTGAAAATAAGAGTTAAAAAAAACCTACATCAAGAAGTTTTAAAAATTAACATGTGATGTTGATGTTAAAAAAAGAAATGTGTTAACATTAATGTTAACAGAATTTAAATTTCAAAAACTTTTGGAGGCTCTCCGGAAAAGTCGGCGATAGTTGCTTTGCCTTCCTTAATGGTAAATACTTCAAATGTCGGATTGTCACCGGATTCATATAATGCCTTTACAAGATCATTGGCATCAATTACCTTTTGCTTGATTTCCAAATCATCGACAAATTCGACTTTACCGGCAATTCTGAGCCATTGGAATTCCGGAGTGGCTGCAGTCATTTCAAAGTTAGGGTTTGCATCCAATTCCTTATACATTGGCTTTTGGTTGCTGGTACAGAAGTATGGTTTGTTATCTTCTGCAAAGTAGAAGAGTATAGGCCTTACTTTTGCGTTTCCGTCAAGTCCTGTAGTTGCGAGATATTGCTGAGGGTTTTCAGTTAAGAATTTTATTACTTCTTCCATTTATATCACCATTATTTATTAATACTAAATCGCTTTATTTTATTTAGCATTAATTATAAATTGGTTTTATAGCTAATATAAGCTTTTTGTTACTTTAAAGTTACTAATAATTGATTAAAGTGTTTGGTTACTTTTACGTAACTAAAATTTTATTAATAATCGCCAATAGATAAATTCATATCAAAATGGAAAAGTGATACCATGGCTAAATTCGAAAGCAATTACTGTCCGGTAAACGAAACCTTAAAAATCATCAGCGGAAAATGGCATCTTCTAATCATCAGGGATTTGTTCTTCGGCAAAAAAAGATTCAAAGAATTCAAGGAAGATAAACCTAATTTGAGCAATAAGGTTTTAACCGAATGTTTAAAGGATTTGGAATCAAATGGATTGATTTCAAAAACCAATTTGGATGATTCCAAAATAACAGAATATTCCTTGACTGAAGAAGGAAGAAAAATGAATAGAATTCTTTATGAACTTGCCATATTCACTTTAGAAAAAGATGATTCCGCAACAGATGCCGAATCTGAAGAATTTATAAAGATTTTTAAAGACACATTAGATATTGATTAACAATAAAATATTATTCAACTAAGGAGAATTGGATGAATAGAGAAGAACAACTTGATTTTCTAATTAATTATTTGATTGATGAGAGAAATGAAGCAATTGAAATTCCACAAGACTATAAAGCTAAACGAGATCTGCTTCGTTCTTTAATGAATGTAAGAATACCTTTAAAAATTTCAGACAAATTTCTAAAAGTTCAGGATGATTTCCTAACTGCTGAAACATTGGCTAAAGATTTAACATCGGTAGAGGATATAAAGGATGTCAACGGCAAAATCCTGCTTTGGCAAGGAGATATTGTAACTTTGAAGGTTGACGGAATTGTTAATGCGGCAAATTCAAAATTATTGGGTTGTTTTATTCCCCTTCACAATTGCATTGACAACATGATCCATTCAGCAGCGGGAGTGCAACTCAGAGACGAATGCAACAGCATGATGCAGCTGCAGGGACACGACGAAGAAGTGGGCAAAGCCAAGATTACAAACGCTTATAATCTGCCTTCAAAATATGTAATCCATACGGTTGGTCCTGCAATCCCTTATGGCTCAAAACCATCAAAAAGCGATTGTGAAGCATTAAAGAATTGCTATAGGTCTTGTTTGGAAATTGCAAGTGAAAATAATCTGGAATCACTGGCATTTTGCGGTATTTCAACTGGAGTGTTTAATTTTCCACGAGATTTGGCGGCCAAAATAGCTATTGATACTGTTAAAGAATATTTGGATTCAAATGAAACCAGTTTAAAGCATGTGATTTTTGATGTGTTTTCAGATGACAGCTATTCAACATATAAGAATTTATTATTCTAGGAGAAGAACATGGAACAATTTGTTAAGAGATTGGATAGGGCATATGATGCCATTAATGAGGCTGATTATATTCTTGTCGGTACCGGCGCAGGATTTTCGGCGGCTTCCGGAATTGAATATTCAGGAAAACGTTTT
>JAEEWY010000201.1 GCA_016291275.1 Methanobrevibacter sp.
ATCATCTTTACCTAAAATTGGAGAAAGCCATTTATACAATCTTTCTGCAATAGGCAATGAAATGAAAATACACATGTAAATTCCTAAACAGAATGAAAGGATATTACTGCATCCCGCAAAAGCTTCCAATTGAGTAGCCATAGCGGGGTAAGTGTGCACTAATGGAACCAATGCTGCAGCATTCATACTTGCACTACCTATACCAGATGCCATAGCAAATGCATATGGATGGAATGGTATGAGTGAAACACATATGCTTGAAAGGAAACTGATATACGGAGTACCAATAATTGATCCAATTACGAAAATAGCCAAAACTCCACGAGTCTCTGGGGATTTGAAACCGTATTTGTCAATGATAACTCCCAAGTTAGGTTCACGGCAAATTGAACTTGCCATACCGATAACTTCTCTTCTGAAACCTAAAAGCAAAGCAACAGGCAATGCAATAAGGGTACCTAAATCACCTAAAAGCTGCAAAATCAAAGCGGGCCCTACATCAAAAATGATATCAATTGATTGGCCACTTGAAATAGCCAATTTTGCAATCAGGACACCAATGAATAAAACCATAGCCCCTTCAGCAACCTTAGATTGCTTACTGCCAACAAACTTAATGGGTTTAGCCAAATAAAGACCTAATCCCATAACCAAAGCATAGATCAATGGCAATAATAAAATGCTGATAGTATCGGTTATCTTAATCTGTTTTACTCCAATGAACATTGAAATAATCACTAAAATAAACACGACAATGTGTAAATTATACTCCTTCCATGGAGGTCTCTTCTTAATTGCCCTATCCGTCTTTTCCCTAAATGGATGTTGTTGACTATCAGTGATAAAATCACTCCCAATTATATTAATAAAAATTTTCTTAATTTAAAAAAAGTCTGTTAATTTTAGTTTTTAGTTTATTATTTATAAACTAATCTATTTATTCCTCAAAAATGATAAATAATGATTAATAGTGATAAATAATGACAAATAGAACATAACTAGGTTAAATAAGGGCAATGATATGTAAATAGTAATTAAGAAAAATAAAAAAATTTTAAAAAAAAAGCAAAATTATTCCAAATTCATACGAATCAAAGGTTTGGACAAATGACGTCTTGCTGAGACTGGAGTTTCATAAAATTTGCCATTGATTAAAGTTCTTTCTATCTTTTCAGGAACCTTTTCATCTGACTCAATCTTATTACCACAGCTTTTGCACTTTAATCCTTTTCCTTTTCCAGCGGAGGTCATCCTCTTGCCACATTCACAAATAGGATTTCTATAAATGAATTCATTTAGCTTTATGACTTGGAACTTTTCAATGTTGAAAGTGTTCTGTCCACCTATTCCTCCATAAAGCTCAATCTCATCTCCTGCCCTCAATTTGGCTACAACTTTTCTAAAGTTCTTGGTTGGTTCATATGCTCCGCACTCAATTTCACCGCTATCGTCATAGAGTGTGAAGAACATGTGTCCACCTTCAATTATATGGGGCTTGTCCTTGACAAATCCTTTAATCTTATAGCAGGAATACTGTTTAAGCTCAGCAATTGAATTTGCGTTTTGAATGTGCATGTCAGTATGCTGATTTGTCTTGAAAATGCATGAATCGACGATTTCCTCATTTGGAATTACGATATCCCTTGCAGTCTCCAGAACTTCAGGACTGTTTGATCTGATTCCATACAAAACAGGGCATGGAGTTTTAGGTTCAATAGCCAAATACTTGCCATCAATGTTTTCAAAGGTTTCGGGATAAGTCTCCTTGTCCATTTTAACAACAGAATCATAATCAATGTTTCTTACAGTTCCATACCTTGATGGATGCCTATATGCCAATAGCTCATAGGTATAATCTTCAAGAGGGCATGAAATAGCTGCGATAGAACCGATTATCCCTCTTCCTTTCTTGAACTTATGGATTTCAGCACCGATATGGTTTGCAAACTCTTCCGCTTCTTCAATAGTGATTATTGAGTAAATTGCCTTAAATGCGTAATCAATCATCTCATCAGTGATTTCACCTTGATAGAATACAACTCCAGGATTAGTATTGTCACAATCAAACATTGAAAGCTCTGATACATACTTTAGGACAATTTCCTTTGCCAAATCAATGTTTTGATCCATGTTCAATTTGAATGACACTCCTCCATTTCCTCTTGTCTTAAATCTTGCAAAAGGGTTTCGGCGAATCAATCTTGGATGGCCAATAATCTCTATGCCATTGTCCTTGAATTAGTTTAGGATAGTTG
>JAEEWY010000027.1 GCA_016291275.1 Methanobrevibacter sp.
TAGGTACAGGTGCAGGAGGTTCATTGATAGCAATGGAGCTTGCAAAAGCAAATATTCCTGTAACAATTATAGAAAGAGGACCATACATAAAAAGCAAAGACTCATTTGAGCATTATGACATGAAATACTACGATAAGCGTTTGAAAAATACAAACAGCATCGACTTATTGAAGACAACTTGTATTGGAGGATCCACTATCGTAGCTGCAGGAAATGGTGTAAGATTACTTGAAGATGAATTCAAGGAACTTGGAATAGACATATCTACAGAATATGATAAAATAGAAGAATTGCTTGGAATCCATCAAATGGATGATGAGCATATCGGCAAGGGAACACAACTCTTTATAGACTGTGCAAATGAATTAGGATTTGAAGCAATCAGAATGCCTAAATTCATTAGGGATGAAGACTGCAAGCCTTGCGGTAAATGTTCATTCGGCTGTCCAAGAGATGCAAAATGGAGTGGAAAGGACTTTGTTGATATAGCAATCGAAAATGGTGCAGAACTCATTACAGATGCTGAAGTAACAAAAGTAATCTTTTCAGATAAGAAAATCACAGGTGTTGAATACATTAAGGATAACAAGAAAGAAAACATTAATTCAGATTTAGTAATCCTTTGTGCAGGAGCAGTTGACAGTGCAGTTATCCTTCAAAAATCAGGAATTGACGCTGGAAATAAGCTCTTCTTTGACCCATTTGTAAGTGTAGGAGGATATTTAAAGGACATTAATTTCAACAGCGAAGTTCAGATGAATGGGCTTGCAATAGGTAAAGAATATATTCTTTCACCTCATTTCTCATCATTTATTGCAAAATACATCAAGGAATCAAACCCTGAAGTCGAAGATAAGGATATCTTAAGCATTATGGTTAAAGTTGAGGATGATATGGTAGGTTCCGTCGATGCAGATGGAAACGTATTCAAATTCAATACAATCGATGACATCAGAAGAATAGCTCAAGGCTGTGCTGCAGCAGGTTCCATACTTGAAAAGGCAGGTGTTGATCCAACAACAATGACTTCAACAATATTTAGAGGAGCTCATCCTGGAGGAACTGCAGCTATTGGGGATGTCGTTGACAATAACTTAAAAACAGAAATAGATGGTTTGTATGTAGGAGATGCAAGTGTAATCCCAATGTCTCCAGGAAAACCACCAATATTATTGATTTTAGCATTAGCTTTAAGATTAGCTAATCACTTAATTGAAGAAGTTATTTAACTTATTTAAAAATAGAAATTAAAGAAAAAGGAAGTTTTTGAACTTATTTAAAAATAGAAATTAATGATAAAAGAAGTTATTTAACTTATTAAAAAATAGAAATTAATGATAAAAGAAGTAATTTTACTTCTTTTTACTTTTTTTAAAATGAGATTTTTAAGAAAAAAATTAAAAAATGCTTTTTTTAAAAAAATAAAAAATTATTCAAATTGATTATAAATCTCATCCGCTTGAACCAATCTTTCACAATAATGGCATCTTACTGTAATTGGATCTGATTCAACAAGATAAAACTTGCTTTCAATAGGTTCTTCAGTATTTGAAATACATTTAGGATTTGTGCATTTTACAATTCCGTTCAATTCCTTTACCATTCTAACTTGATCCTTTGCAACAATTTCATAATCACGTATAATATTAATGGTTGCATCAGGAGCTATTAAGGAAATCTTATCTATTTCAGTATGTTCCAACTCCCTGTTTTCAAATTTTACAATATCCTTAAAACCTAATTTTGAAGAAACATTCATAGCAAGTGTTACATTTGTTCCTTCCTTCGGAAGACCTAATATTTTCAATACTTGAAGTGCCTTATTGGCAGGAATATGGTCAATTACAGTACCATTCTCAATAGGCTTAACCTTTAGTTCATGTTTAGTCATGAATAATTATATCTTTTAAATTTTATTTATAATTTATTATAATAAAATCATATTTATGAATAGTTATATTTATTAAAAACAATAAAATAATAATGATTAAACTTTATAAAAAAATTAAACTATAAAAAAATAAAAAATATTAAAAATACAAAAAGGAGTCTTAAAATGGAAGAACATATAGACTTATTTAAAAAAATATTAACTAAAATTGATGATAAGGTCGATTATGCAGACATTAGAGCAGGAAAAGGAAACAATACAAGCATAATCATGAAAGACAATCAAATTCAGGAAATCAACACAGGCCTTTCCACTGTTGCAAGAATAAGGGTATTGAACAATGGAGCATGGGGATTCGCTTCCACTAACGATTTTTCCAAATTGGAAGAGATAAGTGAAAAGGCAATCAAAATATCAAACTCACTCACAGGAGACATTGAACTTGCAGAATGTGAAATAGTTGAAGACAAGGTGAAGACTGATAGAAAAATTTCTGTAAGTGATGTGACCATTGAAGATAAGAAGGAATTGATTCAGGAAGCGAACAAGGCAAGCAATGTTGGAAAGGTAGTAAGTACAACTGTCAGCTATTCAGACGGTGAAAGCCAAACCGCTTTTGTCAGCAGTGAAGGAAGTGAAATCCTTGTAGACACTTCAAGAGTGGCACTTGCACTTAATGCAGTTGCTTCAAATGGAGAACTCATACAATTCAATCATGGCAGTTTAGGTGGAGTGAAAGGGTTCGAAATATTGCAGGATGCAGACATCGAATCATTTGGAAGGAAGATTGGGGAAAAAGCAACCGAACTATTGGATGCAAAACCTGCTCCATCAGGACGCTTTACAATTGTAGCTGACAACAACCTTACAGGAGTGTTCATTCACGAAGCTGTAGGGCATGCTGTTGAGGCAGACCTTGTCCTTCAGGACGATTCCATATTGCATGACCAGATGAACAAGAAAATTGGAACTGACATTGTAAACATATATGACGATTCAAGCTATAAGGACGGATTCGGCTATTACCCATATGACGTTGAGGGAGTCAAAACCAGAAAGAATCAAATCGTTAAAAATGGGGAGCTTGTATCATTCCTCACATCAAGAGAAAGTGCAGGAAAATTAGGAATCCCACTTACTGGAAATGCAAGGTCATCAGTCAGTGACCAACCTATTGTCAGAATGAGTAACACTTTCCTTGAGCCAGGTGACTTAAGTTTCGAGGAACTTACTGAAGACATCAAGGATGGAATTTACCTTAAGGGTTCAAGAGGTGGACAAGTTGATACTGGTAAGGGAATTTTCCAATTCAATGCAACTGAAGCATACAAGATTGAAAATGGTGAACTTAAAGATCACTTCCGTGATGTGTCATTATCCGGAAACATTCTTGAAACACTCAAAGGTGTTGACGGAATAGGTTCAGATTTCAAGCTTAGTGTAGGTTACTGTGGTAAAGGTGGACAAACTGCACCAGTCGGTGATGGGGGACCACACACCAGAATCTTGAATGCAATGGTAGGTGGAAGCAACTAATATTTATAAAAATTAATTTTATACTAATTTCATCACACCATCAATTTAATTGAAGCTACATTCAAAATAAACGATTGATAATAAATAGTAAACAAATTGATAAATGAATATGTAGATGAAGTAGTCTAAAAATGATATTTTAGATAAATTTCTAAAAAATTTACATTAAAATCTTAAAAAAATCATTGAAAAAATTTGAAGGTGAAAATATGTTAAGTGAAGATGATGGAAAATATTTGTTAAGTGTAGCAAAAGATGCTATTGAAACATATGTTAAGGAAAATAGAAAAATTGACACACCTTCAGATTGTCCTGACTATATGCATGAGGAACTTGGTGTGTTTGTCACATTGAACAAACACAATAATCTCAGGGGATGCATCGGTTACCCTGAACCTGTTTACCCATTGATTGATGCAGTCATTGATTCAGCAATTTCAGCAGCAATGAGAGATCCACGTTTCCCAAGTGTTGATGAAAGTGAATTGGATTCACTTGAATATGAGATTACCGTTTTGACCAAGCCACAAATCATTGAAGTTGAAAAGCCAATCGATTACTTAGACAACATTACCATTGGTGAAGATGGGTTAATTGTTGAACGTGGATTCTATAGAGGCTTGCTCTTGCCACAAGTTGCTCCAGAACACAATATGGATAAGGAAGAGTTCCTATCCCACACTTGCATGAAGGCAGGACTTAGACCAGATGCCTGGTTGGATAAAAATACAAAAGTATACAAATTCCAAGGGCAAATATTTAAATAAAGCTTTTTATAAAAGTATTAACTTAAACAATAGAATTATACTTATTAGAATTATTAAATATTATATTATTAGAATTAATTAAATATTATATTATTAGAATTAATTAAAAAATTATATTTATAAAAATTACTGAAATTACAAAAATTAAATTATTATGATTACATGGTGATAAAAAATGATGTTACCAACTATTCCAACTCCAGATGAATTATTAGATAAAGGTTTCAGAAGAGGTAAGAAGGCAGCTGATTTGAGAAGAGGAGAAAAGATGCCTAAACACTTAAAGGGCAAACGTATTGAAGAGACAAGAGTAATCACTGCTTGCCAAGTCATTAAAGACAGACTTAAAATGATTTTGGACCGTACCCCTGAAATCGAAGAATTGCCTGAATTTTATCAAGATTATATAGACATCACTGTAGGTGTGGATGATTTCAAGCAAGCATTAGGTGCACTTAATTGGGCTTATGGTATTATTACACAGCTCGAAAAGGAATACGGTGCAAAAATAAGAAAATCATCTTCTGAAAGGGCAACTGGACTTAGAAAACAGGCTTATGGAAGAATCTCTTCAGTTGTTCATAAGATTGAAAAGGACCTTGATTTCCTTGACTTTGCAAAACAATCATTGAGAAACATGCCTACCGTTGACTTTGATGCAATAAGCATTGTAATTGCAGGTTTTCCAAATGTAGGTAAATCAACATTGCTTACTCACATCACTGATGCTGAGCCACAAGTGGCTAACTATCCATTTACCACAAAAGGTATTCAAATCGGACACTTTGAGAAAAAATGGCAGCATTACCAAATCATTGACACTCCAGGTTTATTGGATAGGCCTATTGGAGACATGAATGATATTGAATTGAATGCTATGGTAGCTCTTGAACACTTGGCAGATGCAATACTATTCATTTTTGATGGATCTGAAACCTGCGGATACCTTCTTGAAAATCAATACAATCTTTTAGAAGAGATTCAAAATGTATTTGATGCTCCTATCATCTACTTATTCAATAAGATGGATATTGCTGAGTATGATGGCATAAGACATGATTACGTACAACAGTACATTGACAAATGTGAAGATCCATTGCTTATCTCAGCTGCTGAAGGAGAAGGTATTGACGAGATTATCGATTTAATTATGAAAGTTGAAAAAAGAGAAAGAGTTGAAGAAGAAGAGGAATATGAAGATGATGAAAATTACTTTGATTTAACTTAAGTAATTTTTCATATTTTCTTTTTTTAATTTTTTTTACTTTCTTATTTTTTTAACTAATGTTACTATTTTTACTATTTTAAAAAAATCATATTCTAATTCAACTATTTTTATCAAAACTTTTAGTAACTTTTTATTACTAAAATAGAAAAGTTTATAAATGATGAATTACTAGTATACATTGTGAATAAAAAGTATACTAAAAAATTCTAAATTTTTTAAATTTCTAAAAAATTAGAGAAAAATCTTAAAAAAATTAAGAATTTTGTATACTAAATAATTAAAATGTATACAATTCATAGAAATATTTATAAGATATGAGTTATATAGTATACATTAGAAATAAATGTACACTAAGTTTTATAAAAAATTTTATAAAATTTATAGATCATGTTTATAATTTATAAAAATTTTTATCTATAAAACATAGGTACAAATTTTATGAATTTTAAAAATAATGTAAAGGAGTTTTTATTATGCCTGAAGATGTAAAAGAAGACATTGAAGTAGAATTTGAAGAAGTTGACGTTGAAGTAGAAACTTCAAAATCTGACGAATTGAAAGAAAAAGCAGAAAAATTCAGAGAAGACTTCAAAACTAAAGCTGAAGCAAGAACTGAAGCTAACAAAGAAAAATTCGATGAAACCTTAAACAAAAGTAAAGATGTTGCAGGAAAAGTTGGTGAAAACCTTAGTAAAACTATCGATGACACCATTATTGCAATGAAAGCTCTTCAAAAGAATTTCGATAACAGATACCAAGTCTACAAAGACACCGTTGCAACTGGAAATATTAGCATTGACTTAGCAGAAAGCAAAGATTTCTACTACTTACAAGCTTACTTAGCAGGTATCGAAAAAGAAGACATCTCCATTGAAGCAACTAACAACTCTGTAACCATCAAAGCTTGCTTTGAAAACATCATGAAAAACATTGAAAGCAGCGAAGAAGATCCAGCAACTTTAATTGTTTCTGGAATCAAAGTTGGTGAAGCAGACAGAACAGTTACTTTAACTGAAGACATTGTAAAAGAAGAAATTACTGCAAAACACAACAACGGAACCTTATTCGTAACAATCCCAAAAAGAATAGTTCCTAAAACTAAAATCGACATCGAATAAATTTATTTAATAAATTATTTCGAATATTTATCTCAACCTTTAAAAAGATTTAATTAATTTTTAAATAAAATTAATTTTTATCTTTTTAATTTTTTTAAATTAACATAAAACACTAAATTAAACACCTAACCTTTTTTAATTTTTGCAAGATCTTCTTGCAAAAATATTTTTTATTTTCCTCCATTTTTTTATTCAATTTTCAATGCTAATTTTTATAAAAATTTCTCAAATTTTAAAATATTATAAATTAATAACTGTTTTTATAAAATAAATTAAAAATTCAAGTATATTTGAAAAATAAGTATTGACAATATAGATATGAGAATTTAAGAAAATATGAGTGAAAAAAGGAAAAGGTTTAATACTAAGTAATGATATAATATTACTATACTATTATAACGGAGGTGAAAATTATGGCAATTCCTAAAGCTCCTGTAAATAGGATTATTAAAGATGCTGGTGCTGAAAGAGTAAGTGATGCAGCTGTAGTTGCATTAGTAGAATACTTAGAAGCTGACGCAGCAGCAGTAGCTAAAAAAGCAATTGAATACGCTAAAATTGCAAAAAGACAAACTGTAAAAGCAGATGATATTGCATTAGCTATCGACAAAGAATAAGTAAATTAACTTTTCTTTGAAATTTTTTAATAAATTTTATTTTATTTTTTTTACTATTTTTTTATCTTTTTACTATTTTTATAACTATTTTAAACTATTTCTAAGACCCCTACTATTTTTAACTATTTTAAACTATCATGAACTATTTTTACACCCATATTATAAGCATCTTCTAAGTCTATTGGGAAATGTTCATCTCTTCTTTTAGCTTTTAATTCAGGATCAAAGATATACTGTTCGTATTTGGAATAATCTGAAAACTGAAAAGTATCAAAAACCTTTAAGGAATATGGTTTTGAGTAAAGATTAGCAATGCTATTTTCTAAAATTTCAAACTTATTGCCATAGAATTGCTTGAATCTTTCTTCTGTAACATTCATGGTATAAATCATTCCAATAGGCATTCTTTTAGGAGCATTGGATTCCCCACCATAAACCAATGCAGAAAACAAAAATCTTTCAAAAAATGATCTAAGCTCACCGGTTATCTCACCAAAGTAAATTGGACTGCCAAAAATAATTCCATCAGAATTTTTAATTTCAGGAAGCAATTCTCTCAAATCATCCTTAATAGGGCATTGAGCATAATATTTTCCGCCGATTCTTTTACAATGGAAACATGATTTGCATCCTTTAAAATCCAAATCATAAAGATGAAGATGATGAATGTTTATATCCTCAACATTATTCTTATTTAATTCATCGAAAATGCCTTCACTTGCTTTTTCCAATAATTGGGCAGTATTATACTTCTTTCTTGGACCCCCATTAACAATATAAAATTCCATGAAATCACCTATATTAAAATTAAAAATCATATGATAAAACAAAAAAAATAAACAAATAAATAAAATGTTGATAAAATTAAAAAAATTAAAAAAAGAGAAAATGAAAAAATGAAAAAATGAATAAATAAAAATTATTTATTCATACCTTACTTTACCAATAGGCCTTGTACTTCCAGGATCTTCACCATTGAAGTGTGCTAAATAGTAAACAAACCATTCTAAAGGTATTACAAGTACAAATGGTGCAAGCAATGGATTAATGTCTGCATAATCATTTAAATTATAAATAATTGTTTTAGCTTCCAATTTGTTTTGAGAGAAATTGATAGCTATTTTAGTTAATTCATCACTTTCCAAATCAGCATCCAAGAAGATCAAAGGAACATCCTTTTCAGCCCTTTCAATCAAACCGTGTCTGAATTCTGCAGAGTAAAGCGGACAAGCATGCTTGATAGCACCTTCCATCAACATTGTCATAGCCAATTTATATGCAAGACCAAAGTTAACTCCACTTCCTAAGCAATAGAAACCCTCTTCATCCTTAAGCTCTTCAGCAAGTTTCTTATTTTCCTCTTCTGTGCTTTCCAATAGCTCTTCAATCAAATCAGGCATAGCTGCCAATTGATTCAATATCTCATCGGCTCCTTCATATCCGGAAGCTGCAAATAATATTTGATAAAGACATGCTAATTGGGTGATATAAGTTTTAGTACCAAGAATAGCTGTTTCAGTATTTCCTAATGTAATGACAGGATATTTGGCTTCCTTAATCATTGAACTTTCAGGTTCATTTGAAATTGAAACAGTATCAATATTAAATTCATTAGCCCTTCTTAAAGCAGCTAAAGTATCAGCAGTCTCACCAGACTGGGAAGTAGCTATGAATAAGGAATTTTCACCATCATTTAATTTTTTGTTATAAACAAATTCATAACCTGTGAAAACTTCGATTCTTAAATCAGATACAGATGCCAATGCATCTCTAATAGAATAACAAGTGGAAATGGAACTTCCACAACCAATTAAATAGATAGTATCAACAGATTCAGCTAATTTAGAAATATTAGCCATATTATCCAATTCAGAAGCAAAAGTCCTTCTTAAAGCTTCTGGTTGTTCCATCATTTCATAATACATCTGATATTTCATTTAATCCCCTCTATTAGTTGAGAAATAATTATATAAAATTACTTAAAAATTTACTTTAAAATATTTGTCAATTAATTTTAATTAATTAATTTTAGTTAATATATTACTATATAAATTTATTACTTATACTATAAAAAGTTTATATAAGAAATTATAAAATAAATATAAAGAGACTTTAATATTTGGGATTAGGGTTTAATGGTTAGAATAGAGGTAAAAAAATGGAAACTGATTTAACTAAAATAGGCATGCATAAAGACCAGCAATACGAGGTTATCATCACAACAATAGATAAGGATGGAAACTCAAATGCAGCGCCTTTTGGACTAAGAGTCTTGGAGGAGAATGAAGTTTTTTTAAGAATTTTTGAAGGTGGAAACACCATTAAAAACATTAAAGACAAAGGAGAATTTATTGTAAATATCACAAATGATCCATTAATGTTTACCCTTTCAACAACAAATACAATTCCTGACGAATATCTAACTAGAATCCCTAATAAATCTAACACTGATGAATTGGCCTATTTAACTGATGCTGAAGCTTATTTTATATGTGAAGTAAAAAGCATAAAAGAGGCATTGAGAGAAGATGACATCAAATCAAGCGATGTCAATTTCATCAAATCAGAAGTGGTTGAACTTAATATTAAAAATAAATGTGTTAAACCAATGAATAGGGCAATACATGCATTAATTGAAGCATTGGTAAATTATTCCAGAATTAATATCGTTGATGATGATACACAAAAATACTTCCTTGAAAGATTTTTGGAATCCGAAAGAGTCATTAAAAGAGTTGGAAATGAAAAGGAAAAAGAATCCATTCAAATATTAAAGGAAGATTTAATAAATCAAGGATTTGAGATTTAAAAAAAAGAAAATAAAATGAATTAAAATAAAAATGAAAAATAGAATAAAAAAATATTTGAAAAAAATTAATTAAAGAAAATTAATTAATTAAAAATTATGAATCAAATCAATGAATTCTAACTTATCTGCATCAAACAATCCTTGATCACTTATTTTAAAATGAGGAATTGTAATCAATGCCATAAATGACAATGTTGTAAATGGAGATGTTAGATTACATCCTAATTTACTTACCGCTACACGTAGCTTTCTACTTTTTTCTACTACATAATCAATATCCTTATTGGACATCAATCCTGCTATTGGAAGCTCTAAAACTTCACAGACATCCTCTTCAGAGGAATAGGCAACAAGTCCTCCTTGGCGCTCTCTAATGATATTAACCACTTTAGCCATATCCTCACTATTTGTCCCCATAACTAAAATATTGTGACAATCATGTGATACTGACGCTCCAAAAGCTCCTTTCTTAAGATTGAAACCTTTAATGAAACCATTTGTAATATTGTTTCCACCGTATCTGTTTACAACAGCGAGCTTAACAACATCCTTTTTTAAATCCACTTGGATGACACCATCTCTAACAATCAATGTTTCTTCAGATTTTTCTGTGATTAAACTATTGTCAAAAGCCTTGATTGCAAAGACATTTGTTGTCTCATCCATCAAGGAATTGGTCCAAGCCATTTCCATTTTAGCATCGAAATCTTCAGCTTTCACTTCATCCAAGACAATGCTAGGCTTAGATTCAATAGCTTCTGTTTCAAACAAGACTTCACCATCATCAACCACAAGCTCTCCATGAACCCAAACTTTACTTATGTTCAAGTTTCTTAAGTCATCAACCAATGAGAAATTTGCAATTCTACCTGTCTCAATTGCACCGCAATTCAATCCATAATGCTCTGCAGGATTAAATGTAGCCATTTTAATAGCTTCCTTAGGATTGATATTTAATGAAATGGCTTTTTTAATCACATTATCTAAATGCCCTTTAGATAAGTCCTCTGCATCAATGTCATCACATACTAAAATTCCGAATGGTGAAACACCCATAGCATCATCAATAGTTTCCACTACAGCTCTCCCAGCCATTTCCTCTTCAATCAAGTAATTCAATCGATCATCATAATTTAAAAGAGCATCCATATCCTTTGCAGATGACCCTTCACGAACCATGATTTCCATACCTAACTTTGCCTTTTCAATAGCTTCTTCAAAGCTAGTGCATTCATGGTCAGTAGTGATGCCATATGATATGTATTTTTCCAAATCTTCACCAGTCAATAATGGAGAGTGACCGTCAATTGGCTTTCCTAATTTATGAGCTGCTTCTATTTTCCTTAAAGCCTCTTCATCTTCTGCTAGAACTCCTGGGACATCCATCATTTCCCCAAGAGCAACCATTTCATCACGTTTCAACAATTCTTCAATATCAGAACTTGTAAGTTCTGCTCCAGAGCTTTCAAAACTTGTAGCTGGAACACATGATGGAACAGCATAATAAAAGTCAAATGGTGCTTTCTTCCCATCTTCAACCATCCAGTTAATTCCATCGATTCCTAAAACATTTGCAATCTCATGGGAATCCGCCACTACAGAAGTGGTCCCATAAGGCAATACAGCTTTAGCGAAATTGGAAGGGGATAATTTTGAACTTTCAATATGAATATGGGAATCAATGAATCCTGGAATTAAAATGCCATCATAATCCAAGTCAAGGTCTTCCTCATCATCGGTGATGATTGGAATGACCTCCTTAAAGAGACCATCTTCAATAACAATCTCTGCAGGATAAATTTCCCCAAATTCCACATTTAGATATCTTGCAGTAATTATAAGGTCACCTTCAAGCTCTTCTGCATCTTCGATGATTATATCTGCAATTTCCATATCATCAATACCATCTACAGAGATTATAATTTCATTTCCATCCACATCTATAATTCTTTCATCCATATTGACACCAATTGAAAAATAATTAAAATCGTTAGAAAAATAATAAAATACTTTAAAAATTCTAAAAATGTTTAAAAATAATTAAAAATTAAAAAAAAGAAAAAAAGAATAAATAATTTTTATTCATGTAATGCATTGTATAAAACTGGCAAGAATGCACCTACATCAGTTACAATACCAACAACTTGTGCACTACCTCTATCTGAAAGTTTAGTAACGGTAGATGGGTTAATGTCTACACAGATACTTTTTACTCTTGAAGGCAATAGGTTACCAGTTGCAATGGAATGCAACATAGTTGAAATCATGATGACCATGTCAACTTCCTGAGCATACTTACGCATTAGCTTTTGTGATTCAACAGTATCTGTAATCACATCAGGGAGAGGTCCATCATCACGAATGGATCCTGCCAATACGAATGGAACATCGTTTTTAATACATTCATACATGATTCCGCTTTTCAAGGTTCCATCTTCAACAGCTTCCCTAATTGA
>JAEEWY010000028.1 GCA_016291275.1 Methanobrevibacter sp.
CACAAAGGCTCAACCTAAGGAAATGCTACCGGTTTATGACAAACCGACTATTCAATATGTAATAGAGGAATCAGTAAATTCCGGTGTAGATGACATTCTAATTGTTACAGGTAAAGGTAAAAGATCAATCGAAGACCATTTTGACAGGTCTTTTGAATTGGAGCATCATTTAAAGACAAAAGGCAAGGAAGAGTTCTTAAAGGAAATCGAATATATCTCCGATTTGGCAGATATTCATTTCATAAGGCAAAAAAAGCAAAAAGGTCTTGGGGATGCTATTTATTGTGCAAAAAAACATGTCGGAAATGATCCTTTTGTAGTTATGTTAGGGGATACAATCACTAAAGACACTGTTCCATGCACAAAGCAATTAATTGACATCTATGAGAAGTATGGCAAATCAGTCATCGCTTTGGAAGAGGTTCCTGATGAGAAGGTGGAAAGATACGGTATTATTGGTGGTGAAGAGATTGAACCTAATATCTATCAAATCGATAAGCTAGTCGAAAAGCCACCTTTAAGAGTTGCACCAAGTAATTTGGCTATTATGGGAAGATATGTTCTCACTCCAGACATCTTTGACTGCATTGAAAATGTAGAGCCAGGTTACGGTGGTGAAATCCAATTGACTGATGCATTGTCTAAATTGGATGAAATCTATGGTCAAGTCTTTAAAGGCCAATCCTATGATATAGGTAACCGTATCGATTGGTTAAAAACTTCCTTAAGATTTGCATTGGAAGATGAAAAAGCTAAAGATGAAATTCTAAACTTTATTAAAAATGAGATAATTTAATTTTACAATTATCCACTTTTATTTTTAATTTTTCAATTGTTTAAGTGATTCAATGATTAATGAGAAAAGCCCTGAAGAGGAAATCGAAGAGCTGAAGATACAGCTTTCCAATTACAGAAAGGAAAATCGCATTCTCAAGGAAAGGTGTGAATCCTATGAAGATAGGATAGAGCACTTTGCCATAGAAAGGGAAAACCTTTCAAGAGACATTATGAGATTTGAATCAATGGAAATGGAACTTAAGCAGTATGATATTGAGGAATTGGGGCTTGAAACCAAGAAATTGAATCATAGAATCGATATTCTTAGGAGATATCTTAAGACTGAAAGGCAAGACAATGAAAAATTGAATGAGCTTATAGATAAGTTGACAAAAGAACTGAATGATGCCAATTATGAAATTGCTAATCTGGAAAGGGACTTAAGGAAATCCAGGATTCGTCAGAATCAAAGAACCTACAATCTGGAAAATCGTTTGGATATAGCATATACAAAATTGGCACAGATGAAATACACTTTAAATGAATTTGAAGAATTAGGATTTTTTAAAAGGGTAAGAGGCAAGAAGCCTGAAAGCCTGGATGATATTGACATTTAATTTAAATTTTATTTTGCAATTGATATTTATTTGATAAAAAGGTGTTTTTTATGGAAACTCAAAGAATTATGGTAACTGGAGGAGCAGGATTTATAGGAACTAATCTTGTAAATGAACTTAGAAGCAGAGGTCATGAAGTATTGTCAGTTGACTTATTGCATCATGAAGATGAAGCAGACCTATACTCAGATTCCTATTCTGACTATGTTAGAGGGGATATTAGAAACTATCGTCAAATGGAAAGAATCTTTGATGATAATGAAAAGTTCGATTATGTCTACAACTTAGCTGCCGAATATGGAAGATGGAATGGTGAAGGATATTATGAAAACCTTTGGGAAACCAATGTAATCGGTTTAAAGAACATGATTCGTCTTCAAGAGAAATTAGGATTCAGAATGATTTCATTCTCATCTGCAGAAGTTTACGGTGATTATGAAGGAATCATGACTGAAGATGTAATGGAAAACAGGCCAATTAAAGACACTTATCAAATGAATGACTATGCGATTTCCAAATGGGCTGGAGAATTGATGTGCATGAACTCAGCAACCATGTTTGGAACTGAAACCGTAAGAGTACGTCCTGTAAACTGTTATGGTCCTCATGAAGCTTATTCTCCATATAAAGGATTCATTCCTATTTTCATTTATAAAGCCCTTCATGGATTACCTTATTCAGTTCATAAAGGCCATAAGAGAATTATTGATTATGTTGAAGACACTGCAAATACCTTTGCGAATATCGTGGATAATTTCATTCCTGGTGAAGTTTACAATGTTGGAAGTAAACAGGAATGGGAAATGACCATTGAAGAGTATTCCGACTTGGTATTGGAAGCTGTAGGAATAGATGACTCTTTAGTGACTTACACTCCTGCTGAAGCATTCACTACAAAGGTCAAGACCATTGACTTTTCCAAGGCTATCCGTGACTTAAAGCATGATCCAAAAGTTGACCCTAAAGAGGGAATCAGAAGAACTGTAGAATGGATGAAATGGTATTATAGGATTGAAGATTAATTCTTAATCTCAATTCTTTAATCAGTTTATAATCAGTTTATAATCAATTTATAATCAACTTTTTACTATTTTTTAGTTATTATTATTTTATAATCTAATTTATTTTTCAAGTGATAAAATGGCAAATGTAGTGGCTATCATACCTGCATACAATGAGGAAAAGGCTTTAGCTGATGTCATAGGCAAAACTTTAGAGCATGTTGATGAGGTTATCATTGTAGATGATGGAAGCAGCGACAAGACTTCTGAAGTAGCTATTGAAGCTGGCGCTCGAGTAATAAAACATAGCGTTAATTTAGGTAAGGGCGAAGCATTGAAATCAGGTTTTAAAGCTATTGGAGATGATTCAATAATCATTACAATAGATGGGGATGGCCAGCATAATCCTTCAGAGATTCCTGATTTAGTAAGGCCAATAATTGAAGATGGTGCAGACTTGGTTAATGGAAGCAGGTATATGAATGGTCCTGAGGAAAACACTCCTGCTTACAGAAGAGTTGGACAAAAGGTCTTGGATATTGCCACAAATATCTCTGCAGGAACTAAGGTAACAGATTCCCAAAGCGGTTTTAGAGCATTTTCTCCTCAATCCAAAAATGTTTTCAGATTTAAGGACACAGGCTTTGGAATTGAAAGTGAAATGCTTGTTGATGCTGCTGAAGCAGGATTGAAAATAGTTGAAGTTCCTATAACAGTTCGCTATGATTTGGATGGATCTACAAAAGACCCAATAACTCATGGAGTAGGGGTTTTATTCAATATTGCCAAAGATAAAGTTCTCAGAACTTTTAAAAGATAGTCTTTTTTTAATTAGTTTTAATTTATTTTATAGTTTAAAAAATAGTCTCTTTTTTATAAAAATAGTTAAAATTAATAATAAAGAAAAATTAAAAAAATAGCTATTAAAAATAGCTAAAATAAAATTAGAACCTTTGTGGTTTTAGTTTTTTGGTTTTTTCTTTGCTTGCATTCTTAGCTTCTTTTGTATATTTATCACAAATGTAATTTACTTCTCCAATCTCACGGACTTTTCCCTTTTCAATCCAGATTGCCTTATCACATATGGAACGGATTTCTGGAATGGAGTGAGATACAAGCAATACAGTAGTGTTGGATTCCATCAATGATTTGAGCTTTTCCTTACTTTTCTTCCTGAAAGTGATGTCTCCTACACCTAATACTTCATCAAGAATTAGAATATCTGGATCCACTATTGTAGCAATTGAAAAACCAAGCTTTGAAAGCATACCAGAAGAGTAATTCTTAACTGCAAGATTTATGAAATCTCCAAGTTCGCTGAATTCCAAGATTTCATCATACTTTTCTTTAAGGAATTTCTCATCATATCCTAAAATAGCACCATTCAGGAATATGTTTTCTCTTCCAGAGTAGTTCTTATCAAATCCAGCACCTAAGGATAATAAAGGAGCAATGTTACCGTTGATGATAACATCACCTTCATCAGGTGAGTAAACTCCAGAAATGATTTTCAAAAGAGTACTTTTTCCAGCACCGTTGTATCCGATAAGACCTACCTTTTCACCTTTGTAGATTTTAAAGGATACATCATCAGTAGCTTTAAAGATGGTTTTCTTTTCCTTGTTTCTCTTCAAGGTTCTGATAACATATTCCTTAAGGTTGTCTATCTTATCATTTCCAATCTTAAAGCTTAGGCTGACATTTCTTAGCTCGATAGCAACATTATCATCACCAGTTGTCTGGAGATAATTCTGATTATTATTATATTCCTCTAATAATTTAGCCTTTCTTTCCTTATTTTGCTGTCTTTTAAGTGCTTTTTCTTCTTTTTCTTTTTCTTCAGCAAGTCTTTTCGCTTCAAGTTCCTTTTGCTTTTCCTCTTCTTCAATTCTTTTCTTTTCCTCTTCAGATTCCTTTAAGAAGAAAGTGGTGAGCTCAGTTTTTTCATACTCTTCGCTACCTTCAAAAATAAGTTCAATCTTCAAGTCATTGTCAGAGTCAAAGGAAACTTCAAACTTACCTTCATCATCAGTTGTATATTGATGGGAATTGATGAATTCCCCATCTAATTTATAAGTATTACATTTTATGTTTTGATTGCCTAAAGAAGCATCATCAGCTGTTTTTAGGTATGCTTCGAGAGAGAATGTGTTATGAATAGATGGCACTATCTTTGTTTCAATCTTACTGTTTGTTTCATTCATATTTTTCTCTCCTTAATTTTTTTTCAATCAAAATTTGTTTTTAAATTCTTTTTATAACTCTAAAGTGATTTTGTTTTGATATTTTCTAAATACTAATACTCCAATAATAAATATAACTATTGAAAATATAATTGTTGTTAACATAATGGTTTGTGATGGGAATCTTCCATACATTACGAATTCCCTGAATTGAGCAATAATTCCGTAAACTGGATTTAGTTCCATATATCCTCTAATAGGCTGTGGAACAATGTCCATTGGATAAAATATTGCACAAGCGTATACTAATAAGCTTGTAAAGATCTTGTATAAGTATTCAATGTCTGTGAATTTTGTACATACGATAGCCAATATCAATCCCACTCCAGTGATTAGGATAACCAAGGTTGCAATTGGAATAACTGCAAAGAGTCCCATTGCATAAAATGGAGCGCCAGTTACAATCATAATCGCTATCATAACGATTAAAGACATCAAAAAGTTTAAAAATTCTGAACAGATTCCTCCAATAGCAAATATGTATCTTGGAATGAAGATCTTTTGCAAAATACTTCTGTTGCGTTTAATGGAGGTCATAGCTATTTTTGTTCCACTATTGAAGAAATCGATTACGCAACGTCCAGCCATAAAGTAAACTGGGAAGTTCTCAATACTTTTTGTAAAAAAGGTGGAAAATATAGCTGTTAATAATACCATTGTAATCAATGGATTTAAAAAACTCCAAAGAATTCCTAATACAGAATCTTTATATTTTGTAGTGAAGTTTCTCTTGATGATCTGTTTTAGAAGGAAATTTTCACTACTCCCTTTTTTCAGCATATCTAAAGTCATAGTTGTTACCTATTATTAAAGTTAAGTTAATTATCAATTTAAGTAATATAATTTTAATTTATTACATTTAATTATTTAAGTTTATTTATTTTATTTACAAATATTTATAAATAATCCTATCTTGAAATTAAAAAATAATAAGATTTTAATGCATATTATTATTGTTATTGGAATATTTTTTAAGATGGGAATTACGAAATTCTTAAGATTTAAATTAAATTATATTAATAATGACAAACAATATTATAGTATCAAATTAAAATTATAATAAAATTTATAATTCAATGTTAAGATTTATATTAAAAAGTTTTAGGAGAGATAAAAATGAAATTTGAAGATTTAATTGCAAAATGTCCTAAATGCGGTTCTACTGATAAGACTGCTCACAGGAGATTCATTGATAATCATCACGCACATGCTGAATTGAAGGAATTCAAATGTGACAATTGCGGATATGTTTTTGAAACCGGTAATGATAAGGAAAAATCAGAAGAGGAAACCATTAAAAAGGACCTTATCGGTGAATTAAATAAAAAATTATAATGATTTTCTATTAGATAATTAAAATCAATTGCTTTCAATAGTTTCATTCTTTTTAAAATTTATTTTGAGGGATAAAATGACTTTTCATGTAATGATCATACCAACTTTAGGATGCCCATCCAACTGTGCCTATTGTTGGGGTTCTGAAGAAAATGCAGAGTTAATGGATATTGATGTCATAAACCAGATTGTCAAATGGTTAGCTAATTTTAGAGACGAACCTGTACATTTCACCTTCCACGGTGGAGAGCCATTGCTTGCAGGTTATGAATTCTATGAAAAGGCACTTCCATTGCTTAATGATGCAACAACTCATGAAACTGAAGGTTTTTCCCTACAAAGTAATTTATGGCTATTGGATGAGGATATGGCTAAATTATTCTCAAAATATAATATTGCTATCAGTACAAGCATTGATGGTCCTAAGGAAATCAATGATTATCAAAGAGGTGAAGGATACTTTGATAAAACCATGAAATCAGTTAAGTTAGCTACTGATAATGGCATACAAATCAACTTTGTCTGCACATTCACTTCATATTCCAAGGATTTCTCAGATGAGATTTATGATTTCTTTAAGGAAAACGGATTGAACTTGAAAATTCATGCTGCATTGCCATCATTGCGTGGAGATAATGCAGACCCATGGGCACTTCCTCAAGAGGAACATGGAAAATTGTTGATTGATTGGTTAGATAAGTACCTATACGATTTGGATAAGTTTGTCATTATGGATTTGGACCATATTGCAAAAAGCAGTCTTAGAAGAGTGGGAACATTATGTACTTTTAATGACTGTATGGGAACTACATTAGCTGTAGGTCATGACGGTTCCATTTACCCTTGCTATCGTTTTGTTGGAATGGATGAATACATTATGGGAAATGTATACGATGAGCCATCCATGGAAGATTTGGAGAAATCTGAAGCTTGGGAAAAACTAATGGAATTCAAGAGTTTTGTTGATGAGGACTGTGCAGATTGCAAGTTCATTAAATTCTGCAGAGGCGGATGTCCTTATAATGGAATAGTTGCTACCCAATCTCCAAGAGCTGTAGATCCTCAATGTGAAGCTTATAAGATGATTTTCGGTGAAGTCTCTAAAAAAGCCAATGAAGACTTCAAGAAAAATGCAATGGCAGCATTTGGTGGAGCTCCAAGAGTTAGAAAAGAAGGAGAGCCATTTTCAATTATGGATTTAATGACTAAAATGTAATTTTTAAATTACTTTTTCTATTTTTTTTATTTTCTATTTTCTTTTCTTATATTAACTTATTTTAACTCTTTTTATTATTCTACAAACCCTTTTTATAGTTAACTATTAATAATATGTAAATTAAATAAATATTTATATTATACTTTATTTGCGATTCTTTTGAATCGTAGAGTTAATATAATAATTTATTATTTATATTTTATTTGAAAAGTTTTTATAACTTAATTTATATTTATAGAGGCATGTTATGTTTTTAAAAATTAGGAGAGATACTTTAATAATTTTATTATTAGCTTTTATCTTAATTGTTTGTGGTAGATTGATTATCTATGTAGCATATGCATCCTCTGCTGAAGTCGCTGAAGGTGTGCCTATTGCAGGTATCATCGTTAAGGGAAATGATATAGTTCCTATTGACAGTATTCGTTATAATGTTCAGAACTCTGGTTTAAGAGAAGGCAGTTATATTGATGGAGATATCCTTAAGACATCCATACGGGAGCTGCCCGTGACTGAGGCCGAGGCAAATGCAGAGAAATTCGTTCGAAGATCAACAATTCCAGGTACTAAAATCGCCCCTATTGCTGGAGCGGATGTTAGTGTGAACAGAGACACCGGTATTGTTACTGTAACTGTTATCGAAGATTTCTCAACCATTAATATTACAGGTAATAAAACTACTTCTAGTGATAGTTCAAGTCTAGAAAAATCAACAAGTGTTTATAATTACAGTATTGCTGGATAGGAGGTTAAAATTTGAGTAAAAAGTCTAATAGAATCATAGGTTTAGTATTTTTAGTTTTAATGCTCTTTTCAGTAATGGCTGCTGCTTCAGCTACTTGTAACGTAATTGTTATTACTGATCCAAGTGGTGAAGACCCTAACGGTGCTGCTGCAGGAAGTATGTCCTTTGCAAACAACATGTTCCAATCTTCATTCCTTATGTCAAAGAATGATGGATATGCAGTGCTTTCCGGGGGTGAAGGTAACGGTACAGAAAGGAACTATGCGATTATTGATGCTCTTGGAGCTATGCAACATGGTTCCAGTCCTGCATCTGCCGTAGCTTTGGCTGGTGGTTTTGAAGGTATTCGTTTGCTTATTGGTGGTCCTTCAATGGGAGCAGCTATTGGAGGAAGTTTCAATGCTTATCTTGTTGTAGTGGATAATGATGGAACAGTCAGAATCACTCACCATGAAGGTGGAGTAGTGCAATTGCCACAAGGCTCTAAAGGAGCTATCATTCACTTAAGGAACAGTCAAGGTAACCCTAAGATGGGTACTGCAGATCGTGTACGTAGAGAAACTGCAGTGAACATCGGAAAAATGATTAGGGATGGATATCCTGCTACCTATATCGTTGGAAAAGCTATGGAAGAAGTAGCTAGAGATTCTGGTGAGAAATACGGTGGGGGTGCAGTGAACCTTGTTTCATTAATCAGTACCGGAGACATGTTCGTACCGAAAGAAGTAAACACCACAGGTTATCCTATGGATGAAAATTACTCTAAAGTATGTTTAGACTGTGGTTGGGCTACCGGATACCCTGATGCAGAAAACTATAACGTTTGTCCAATCTGTAATCATGAACTAGAAATCCGTTCCGCTACAGATGTTTTGATTAATGAGATTACAATATCCAAGGATGCTGTTTCCGTTTCTGTTTACGGAAGTGAAAAAGCCGGTTTGTCTGACATTACCCGTGAGGTAGTGAAAGCGTCAGTCAAGAAATATGGTTATAATGCATCGACAATAGCCGGATCGATCAATAAGGGTATCAATAACGGTCTTATCGTTGGGGTGGATTATGTGGAACCTAGCGATTTAAACGTTAAGCCTGATGTCCGTGCTGTAGGTGTGTACTATAATCCATTGCCTAATGGTAGAACTTCTCCTGCATGGAATTTACCTATCAATTCCATAGTGCTTACTATTTTAGGTTCTATTCAAACAGCAATCGGTTTTGTTTTAATAGTCTTGGTTGTATTCAGAACAAGATTATTGAAATCATTCAGAGATCGTGTATCTTAAATTGGTTTTTAACCAATTTTCTTTTTTTATTTTTTTTTAATTTCTCATTTTTTTATAATTATATATTTTTTTCAAATTTTTGTTCATTAATTCTACTGTTTTTTATCTATTTTTCTATTTATTTAATTAAATTTATTTATTATTCAATTTTTTTAAATATTTGTTAGTTTTTATTCAATATTTTTAATATTCTTGTTTATTTTCAAGTTTAATTAGTTTTTAATAGTAATATATTTAAATAAAAAAATCTAATATTAATATATAGATTTTTAAATAATGTAAATCATTTTTTTATTTTTTATTATATGATTCTAGGGATAATATGGCTTTGGTATTGATTAGAGGAGAAAACAATTCAAAAATTCTTAATGCGATTGCAGATGTTGAAAGACATGCAAATTTAAACTTAACTACAAAACCTAAAAAGATCGATGCGAAATATGCAGATAAAATTGTTGAAAACATCTTGAAGGCTCCATTAAGAACCAAATCAAAAGTGGCTACTGCATTTCGTATAAAGGAAGACACTGCAACTGCAATTGTTCAAATCAAAAAGATCCATCCTCCAGCTCATATTGTCGTAATCAGCAATGATTATGATGATTATAAGGAATTGAATAAGTCCTTAAATGATGCAAAAGTATTCAGAGGATATTACTCTGGCAAAAAGCAATCAACCCAAATGAAGGATTATAAGGCTAATAAGAGTGAATAGATTAGTCTAATCCATTTACTATTTTTTTGATATTTTCTCTATTTTTTGATATTTTTTCTATTTTAGCTATTTCTATTTTAATTATTTTCCAATCCCTATTTTAAATGCTTATTTTTCATTTTATTATCTATTTTTCAGTTAACTTGGTAAATAACTTATTAGAATTAATTAAAAAGTATTATATAATTCAAAAATCATATATTTAAACATGAATTGTGAAATATGTGGTAAACCTATAGAAGGCAGACCTATAAGAACAAAAATAGATGGTTCAGTTTTAGAAGTTTGCAAGGAATGTTCTAAATTCGGTAGAGTTCAAAAGGACACTCCTCTTGAGAGGAAATTTGTTTCAAGAAACAAAAATGGAAATCCTCAAAGACCTAAAGCAAACAGGCAGAATGTTCAAAGAAGACGCAGAGAAGAACCTATGGATGAGCTTGTAGAAGATTACAATGTATTAATCAGAAAGGCAAGGGAATCTAAGGGTTGGACCAGAGAGGAATTAGGGGCTAAGATGTATGAAAAGGTTTCAGTAATCAACAGAATTGAATCAGGAAAGATGGAACCTGACATTAAATTAGCTAAAAAGTTCGAAAAGACTTTGGGCATTACCATTATTGAAAAATATGATGAAATGGATTTGGAATCATTTAAAAGTTCTGCATCAGGTCCAAATACATTAGGAAGTATTGTAAAGATCAAAAGGAAATAATCCTTTTACAATATTTTCTCATTTCTCTTTTCATGATTTATAGTCTATTTTTTATCCATTTTTTAGATGAATTTTTTATGGAATTATTTTTCTTACTTAAATTAAGAAAAACTTTATATATTACTATGTATAAATTATTTTATAATCTACGAATATTTAGATTTAAATGGAATTATGATATATAACAATTATTATAATCTCAAATCTATCTTAAAATATGTAAAATTGTTGTAAAACTATGATATGAAATTAGTTAGTACATTTGAAAACTAAATTTAAAATTTATATTGATAATAACTAATCTAAAGGAGGAGTATATTATGGAAGATTCTCCAAATGAAGTTCAAAATATCCCAAGCCCTACTAAAATAGAAGAAGTAGATGAGCCTAAAACTGTTGAAGAACTTCAAAAAGAACTTGACTTGCTAAAAGCAGAAAATACAAAAACCAAACGTAATCTCATGTGGAAGGTTAGAAAGCTTGAAAAAGACAAGATTCTAACTGAAAATGAAAAGATTCGTTTAGAAAGAGAGTTAAAATCATTAAGAGGTGAAGTTGAAAGATTCAGATCACCTCCACTTATATTGGCTACCATTACTGAAGTCATTGATGATTCAAGATTGACTGTAAAAAGCAGTACTGGACCAAGTTTCCTCATTAACTATTCAAAGTTCTTGGATGAAAAGTTATTGAAACCAGGTTCAAGAGTAGCTTTAAATCAACAAACCTTTGGTGTTGTTGAAGTATTGCCTTCTGAGAAGGATGCAAATGTTTCCGGTATGGAAATTGACACCAAACCTGATGTAACCTATGATGTTATTGGTGGTTTGGATGATCAAATCATTGAAGTTAAGGAAACTGTAGAATTACCTTTAAAACATCCTGAATTATTTGAAAAGGTCGGTATTGACCCACCTAAAGGTATTCTATTGTATGGTCCTCCAGGAACTGGTAAGACCTTACTTGCAAAGGCAGTTGCTAATGAAACCAATGCAACATTCATTAAGGTTGTTGCTTCTGAATTCGTTAAGAAATACATTGGTGAAGGAGCAAGAATGGTTAGAGAAGTGTTTGAGCTTGCTAAGGAAAAGGCACCAAGTATCATCTTCATTGACGAGCTTGATGCAGTAGCTGCACAAAGACTTAAAAGTTCAACCAGTGGAGATAGGGAAGTTCAAAGAACTCTTATGCAATTGCTTGCAGAATTGGATGGATTTGAATCCCGTGGAGATATCGGTATCATTGGTGCTACCAACAGACCTGATATCTTAGATCCAGCATTGCTCAGACCTGGAAGATTCGACAGATTCATTGAAGTTCCAGCTCCAAATGAAGAAGGAAGACTTGAGATTCTCAAGATTCACACCAAGAGAATGAACTTGGCTTCTGATATTGATCTTAATGATATTGTAGCTCTTACAGATGGATTCGCTGGTGCAGACTTAAAGGCTATCTGTACAGAAGCAGGTATGTTTGCTATTCGTGAAGAAAGAGACCATATCATTATGGCAGACTTTGAGGATGCTATCAATAAAATCTTAGGTAAGAATAAAGAAGGTCAATTAGATGACAATGGTGGAGTAATGTTCGGATAATTCTGAACTTACTTTTCATTTTTTTATTTTTTATCTCTTTTATTCTATTTTTTATATTTTATAATCATTAATGGCCTGTGATGAACCCTATGAGCTCTGATACGTGATGAATGATGGGCGATCTGAGGCCATTTTATTCTTATTTTTTTAAATTATTTTTATTTCTTTTTTT